>NZ_RZPL01000282.1:0-6616 GCF_004022805.1 Mesorhizobium sp. M7A.F.Ca.CA.002.04.1.1
TTCAATGTGTTGACGTCGGCGACGAGCTGGTTCTCGCGGGCCTTTGCCGTCTCGGCCTGCATCAACAGGCCTTTCATGATCTTCTGGGCCTCGCTGCGGATCTGCGCGTCGAGATCGGACAGTTGCGATTTCAGCGCGCGAATGCGCGGATGATTGCCAAGCAGCGTCGTCGACAGATCGGCGATGTTGGAGCGCAATTCGACCTGTCGCTCACGCAAGCGCTGGATCAGGTCCGATGACAGAACCTCCGGCACTGCGTCCAGCGAACCGCCATTCTGCAGCGCCCTGCGCACACCGTCGGCGGTCGCTTCGGCCGCAGCGCGGTTGGCGCGCACTTTCGACAGTTCGCTCGACAGTTCCGAAAGCTGCTGGGTGGCCAGCACCGAATTGTTGCCACCCATCAGAAGATCGGACTGGGCTCGGTAGGCGGCGACCTTCGCCTCCGCATCCTTGACCTGCCGCTGCAGGTCGGCGATCTCGGGCGCCAGGAAGTCTGCCGCGGCGCTGTTCGATTCGAGCTTGGCCGCCCCTTGCCCCGCTATATAGGCGGCAGCGATGGCGTCCGGTATGGCGGCCGCGAGCTTGGGATCTTCCGATGAGAACTCGATGGCAATGATGCGGGTCTTCTCGACGCCGTAGACGTTGAGCTTCTCGTGCATTTTCTTGAGCACGCGCTCTTCCGTCGGAATTTCCATCGGGTCGCTTTTCAGGCCGACCAGGACCAGAGCGCGGCTCAGCGCCGACATGTCGAGCGCTTCATTGAACTCGGGCAGTTTTTCCAGCCCAAGCTTTTGCGAGACCTGCTTGAGGATTTCGTTGGAGGAAATGATCTGGACCTGGGTGGCGACGCCCTGCTCGTCGAGAATAGGCTTGTCGGTGTCGTTGTTGTTGCTGGCCGGCCGCGTGTAGATGGATTCGCGCGGCGCGATCTCCACCTGCGTCTCGGCCTTGTAGTGCCGGGTTGCCAGCGAGGCGAAAGCAAAGGCCAGCCCGGTCGCCAACAGGACGACGAGGCCTATACGCAGCCAATTCCTCGCCAGGCTGGCGAAGAGCTGCCTGAGATCGACATCGACATCTGCGGCCGCGGACTGAACGGACATGCATCCCTACTCCGATACTGGGTCAGCACGCACCGTAAACAACTATGGTAACTCAGCCGTTAAGATCGCGGTAAGTTTCCGTTAGGGTTTACTGGCGGGCGACAAACAAAACCGCCAGAAATCGCAAAAACTCTTGCCGATGCGCCACGTGTCGGCCGCTCCCTTTACCGGCCATTAACCCTAACAGGATGATAACGGGCCTCGATCCCTGATGTTTGCTGCGACGCCGCAGCGGCCCAGTCGAAGGTACTTGTCCGGTCATGAAAAGCACTGCTTCCCTGTTTCGCGCGCTGCTTGCCGTATCGATGCTGGCTGGCTGTTCCAGCTACCGGCCGACGCCGGCCGCCTTCCATGAGGTGCTCGATCAGCCCTATCGTCTTGGCGCCGGCGATCGCGTCCGCGTCACCGTGTTCGAGCAGGACGGGCTGACCAACACCTACAGCGTCGATCAATCCGGCTATCTCTCCTTCCCGCTTGTCGGCGCCATACCGGCGCGCGGCCACACCGCGCAGCAGATGGAAAAGGAGATCGCCGACAAATTGCGGCAAGGCTATCTGCGCGATCCCGACGTTTCGGTCGAGATCGACCGCTACCGGCCGATCTTCGTCATGGGCGAAGTGGGTGCCGCCGGCCAATACTCTTACGTCCCCGGCCTGACGGTGCAGAAGGCAATCGCCATTGCCGGCGGCTTCACGCCGCGCGCCAACCAGGAAAGCGTCGACATCACCCGCGACATCAACGGCAAGGTGATGACCGGCCGCGTGGTCACCTCCGACCCGCTGCTGCCGGGCGATACGGTCTACGTCCGCGAACGCCTGTTCTGACAGATACCAAGTGGCGGACAGGCTCAGGATCGTCCATTGCTTTCGCTCACCCGTCGGAGGAATTTTCCGGCATGTGCGCGACCTGACCGAGGCGCAGGTCGCCGCCGGGCATTCCGTCGGCATCGTCTGCGATTCGACGACGGGCGGCGCGTTCGAGGAACATCTGTTCGAGCAGATGAAGAACATGCTGGCGCTCGGCATTCATCGCACGCCGATGCAGCGCCACGTCGGTCCCGGCGACCTTGCCTCGGCTTGGCGCACGTACAGGATCATCAAGGAATTGCGGCCGGACGTACTGCACGGGCACGGCGCCAAGGGTGGCGCCTATGCCCGTCTGTTCGGCTCGTTGTTGCGGGTATCAAGGTCTCGCGTAGCCCGCCTTTATTCGCCGCATGGCGGCTCCCTCCACTATGACGAGAACACGACCACCGGAAAGCTGTTCTTCGCGCTCGAGCGCTTCATGGCTCGCTTCACCGACTATCTGCTGTTTGTCTCGGACTATGAGCGGCGGACCTATCGCCACAAGGTCGGCGAGCCGCCCATTCCCAACACCCTCGTCTATAACGGCCTGCGCGCCACTGAATTCGAGCCGGTGATCACCGCGCCGGACGCAGCCGACCTGCTTTATATCGGCATGATGCGCGACCTGAAGGGGCCGGACATCTTCATCGACGCATTGGCGCTCGCCGGCCCACGGTTCGGCCGCGCGCTGACCGCGGTGATGGTCGGCGACGGCGACGACCTACCGCGTTACCACGGGCAAGTGAAACGCCTCGGGCTCGAGCGCCATGTCCGCTTCCTACCGCCGATGCCGGCCAGGGAGGCCTTTGCCCTTGCCGCGCTTATCATCGTTCCTTCGCGCGCCGAAGCCATGCCCTATATCGTCCTGGAAACGCTTGCCGCGGGAAAGCCGATGATCGCAACAGCGGTCGGCGGCATTCCGGAGATATTCGACACCGGTTCCCCTGCCCTGATCCGACCTGACCCGATCGAGCTCGCCGAAAGGATGAGCCAAGCGCTGGCCGACCCGGCCGCCTATCGCGACCTGATGCCGGATGGGGCCGACCTCAAGGCACGCTTCGGCGCCGATGTGATGGCCGCCGACATCGAGAACGCCTATTTCGCCGCGCTCGACAAGTAGGCGCAGGACCAAGCCGTTCCAAAGCCGTATGTTGTTTCAAGGGTTTCTTAGCTCTCTTTTGCTATGACCGAGGGGAAGCTTGCGGAAAGCCCTCATGAACGAGATCGACCCCGCGCGCCGCTTTTCAGCAGAGGCGGTGCGTAAATTCGACGGCCCGGCCGATGGCGACACGCCAAGCGGCATGAACGATGTCGCGCGCCAGGTCGCCTCGCAGTACCGGCGCGATACGATGTCGCCGATCATGGTCAGCGGCGTCCTGCGCATGGTCGAATTCGGCTTGCTGTTCCTGTCCGGGCTCGCCGTCTATTTCCATTATGTCGGGTTCTTCAATTATCTCGCCTGGCAGTATCCGGTAACGATCGCCGCCGCGTCGTTCCTTGCCGTGGTGCTGCTCGACGTCACCGACTGCTACCAGATCGTCGCCCTGATGCGGCCGATCGCCAATTTCGGCCGTGTGCTGCTGGTCTGGGCCGGCACTTTCGCCCTGATGGCGCTGACGGCGTTCGTCATGAAGATGTCGGAAAACTATTCGCGCCTTTTGTTGGGCAGCTGGTTCGTCATCGGCTTCGTTCTCATCTTCGGCCTCAGGCTGGTAATGTCGAAGCTGATCCGGGCCTGGGCGCGCGATGGCCGCATGGAGCGGCGCGCCGTCATCGTCGGCGGCGGCAAGGCGGCGGAAATCCTGATCCGCTCGGTCGAAAAGCAGCCCTACAACGATATCCGCATCTGCGGCATCTTCGACGATCGCAGCGACAAGCGCTCGCCGCCCATCGTCGCCGGCTACCCCAAGCTCGGCACCATTTCGGAACTGATTGAATTCGCCCGCATAGCCCGCATCGACATGCTGATCGTGTCGCTGCCGCTGACCGCCGAATCCCGCGTTCTGCAGTTGCTGAAGAAGCTGTGGGTGCTGCCGGTCGACATCCGGCTTTCGGCGCATTCCAACGCGCTGCAGTTTCGCCCGCGTGCCTATTCCTACATCGGCGCGGTGCCGATGCTGGATATCTTTGACAAGCCGATCAACGACTGGGATTCGGTGGCCAAACGCGCCTTCGATATCGTCTTCAGCCTGATCGGCATCGTCGTGTTCTCGCCGGTCATGCTGGCGACCGCCATCGCCATCAAGCTCGACAGCAAGGGTCCGGTGCTGTTCCATCAGAAGCGGCACGGTTTCAACAACGAGATCATCGAGGTCTATAAGTTCCGTTCGATGTATACCGACAAGGCCGACCCGACCGCCAAGCAGACGGTGACCAAGAACGATCCTCGCGTCACCCGCGTCGGCCGCTTCATCCGCAAGACCTCGATCGACGAGCTGCCGCAGTTCTTCAATTCGCTTCTGGGTTCGCTATCGCTGGTCGGCCCGCGTCCGCACGCCATCGCCGCGCAGTCGCATAACCTGCTCTACAACGAGGTCGTCGACGGCTATTTCGCCCGCCACAAGGTCAAGCCCGGCGTCACCGGCTGGGCGCAGATCAATGGCTGGCGCGGCGAGATGGACACCAACGAGAAGATCCGCATGCGCACGGAGTATGATCTCTACTACATCGAGAACTGGTCGCTGCTGTTCGATTTGCGGATCCTGTTCCTGACGCCGCTCCGGCTGCTCAATACGGAAAACGCCTATTGAGCGCGATCAGCCATGATCTGCCGCAGGTCGTGGTCAACGCCAAGCTGGTCGCGCTGATTTCCTCGGGCGCGGTCTTCATCGGCATTCTGCTGTCCGGCTTCGTCATCAGCGAGCCGGCGCCCTATGAGCTCTACATGGCGGGGCTGATTGCCATCTGGGCGCTTTTCGGCTTGCGGATTTCCCGCGCGGCAACGCCGCTGCTGGTGCTGCTGGTGACGATGAACATCGGCGGCATGATCTCCATGACGCAGATGGCGGACCTCGCCAACACGCCGCTCTATCTCGCCGTGTCGCTGTTTCTCGCCTTCAGCGCGGTGTTCTTCGCATCGATCACAGCCGTACAGCCGAGCCTCTACCGATTGATCTTCATTGCCTATGTGGTTTCGGCCGTGGCCACCTCGCTGCTTGGCATTGCAGGCTACTTCCATGCCTTTCCGGGCGCCGAGATGTTCACCAAATACGACCGTGCCGCCGGCGCCTTCCAGGATCCGAACGTGTTTGGACCGTTCCTGGTGCTGCCCGGCATCTATCTGCTCTATTTGCTCCTGACCGGACCGGTGACGCGCATGCCGCTGCTGGCGGTGCCACTGCTGATCATCACCGCCGGCATCTTCTTCTCCTTTTCGCGCGGCGCCTGGGGCATGTTCGCCGTTTCGGCCGTCCTGCTCACCGGCTGCCTGTTCCTGCAGAGCGCCAGCGGCATGTTCCGGCTGCGCGTGGTGGTGATGACGATTGCAGCACTGGCGCTGCTGGTCGTCGCCATGATCGTCATCCTGCAGCTGCCCGGCGTGTCGGAGATGTTCTCCAACCGTGCCCATCTCGAACAGAGCTACGACACCGCCCGCCTCGGCCGCTTCGCCCGCTACGGCATCGGCTTCCAGATGGCGATGGAGCATCCGTTCGGCATCGGCCCGCTGGTCTTCGGCACGATCTTCGGTGAAGACACCCACGACATCTGGCTGAAGATGCTGATGGATTATGGCTGGCTCGGCTTCGTGTCGTTCCTCGCGCTCGTCTTGTGGACGATAGCAGCCGGCTTCCGCATCCTGCTGCGCGACCGGCCGTGGCAGCCCTATCTCCTGTGCGCCTATGTCGCCTTCATCGGCAATATCGGGCTCGGCACCTTCATCGACATCGACCACTGGCGCCATGTCTACCTGCTGCTCGGCCTGATCTGGGGCGCCATCGCGCTGGAATATAGGCATCAACTGCTGTTGCGGCCTGCCTTACAGGGCTCGCCGGCACCGGCATAAAAGTCGCGGGAGTGAGAGGGCTTCACGTTGGCCTTCGGTGGAGATCCGGCCCGCTCTACATCACGACGAAGACAGCTTCGAGAGCTTCCCGAATACGAAGTTTCTGATGGATTTCCTGACTAGGCGCTCTACATGCGCTTTACTCGGCTTCATTTGCGTTTTGAAGCGTCAGGCCAGTGTAGATCGAGTGCTCGACGGACGGTTGGTCCATGGCAAAAATATGCGGTTGTGGCAAAAACATCACATAATTTCATTTCGCTCCCGGCTATTGTTGTTCCCGAGGGAATTACTTGGGTTGGGAGAAATACGTGAATAGATTCTTAGCAGTTCTCGCGGTTGCCGCCCTGTCGGCAAGCACCGCGTCAGCAGCAGACATGTTGGCCCCGGTTGCGGGGTCGGCCTATGACTGGAGCGGCCTCTATGTCGGCGGCCATCTCGGCGTTGCCAATGGTGACATCACGGCAACGGATATGACCGAGCCAAACGGTGGGTTCTTCACCGACCTCGTTCCGGCGGGAACAGAAGGATTTGACTTCAACAAAGCCGGCGTAGCCGGCGGTATCCATGCAGGCGCGCAATGGCAGTGGGGACAGTTCATTCTGGGCGGCGAAGCGACCTGGACGGCAACGGGCATCCGCAAGACCATCACCAGCCCCTATTTCCCGGAC
>NZ_RZPL01000283.1:0-6609 GCF_004022805.1 Mesorhizobium sp. M7A.F.Ca.CA.002.04.1.1
CATCTGATACAGTCGCCTCCGACCGCCCCCTCTTTTCATCCCGCTTTATCCACAGAAGCCCACAGCCCCAGGTGACCCCCTGTGAACAAACCCCAGAGCTTCTTCCACCTGCACCTGATTTCCGACGCGACCGGCGAAACGCTGCTCGCCGCCGGCCGGGCGGCTTCGGCACAATACAAGGATGCGCGCGCCATCGAGCATATCTATCCGCTCATCCGCACCGAAAAGCAGGTGGCGAAGGTGTTCGAGGATATAGAGGAAGAGCCGGGCATCATCCTCTATACGGTCGTGGACCAGAAGCTGGCGCGCGGCATCGACGAGCGCTGCGCGGCCATGGGCCTGCCCTGTGTGTCGGTGCTGGAGCCGGTGCTGACCGTGTTCCAGTCCTATCTCGGCACCCCCGCCGGCCGCCGCGTCGGCGCCCAGCATGTTCTCGACGCCGAATATTTCCGCCGCATCGACGCGCTCAATTTCACCATGGACCATGATGACGGCCAGCTGCCGCTCAACATGGACGATGCCGATGTCGTGCTGATCGGCATTTCTCGCACGTCGAAGACGCCGACCAGCATCTATCTCGCCAACCGCGGCATCAAGACCGCCAACATCCCGATCGTGCTCGGTGTGCCGGTGCCGGAAAGCCTGGTTGCCGCCAGCAAGCCGCTCATCGTCGGGCTGATCGCCACCGCCGAGCGCATCTCGCACGTCCGGCAAAACCGCATCCTCGGCAACAGCAGCTCGTATGAGGCATCAGACTATGTCGACCGCGCGGCGATCAGCGAAGAACTCGCCTACGCCCGCAAGATCTGCACGCGCCATGGCTGGCCGATGATCGACGTCAGCCGCCGCTCGATCGAGGAAACGGCGGCGGCCATCGTTGCCCTGCGGGGGAAGAATAGATAGGGCAGGTAAGATAAGTGAGCACCAGCACCCCTCATCCGACCTCGCTTCGCGAGGCCACCTTCTCCCACAAGGGGAGAAGGAAGAACGTGGCACCGTCGTCTCCGCAAGATACCGCCAGTTGGCGATTTGCAGCGGCGTACGCGCGGGACTTCCCTTCTCCCCTTGTGGGAGAAGGTGGCCGAGCGAAGCTCGGTCGGATGAGGGGTGCGTGACGGAGCGCCAACATGGGTGAATCAGCATGATCGAAAAACTCATCCTTGCTTCCGGCAGTCCGTTCCGCAAGGCGATGCTGGTCAATGCCGGCGTCGATGTCGAGGCGGTGCCGGCCGATGTCGACGAGCGCGCGCTCGAGTCGCCTTTGCAGGATAGCGGCGTCTCGCCCGAGGACGTCGCCCTGGTGCTGGCCGAGGCTAAGGCGACCGAAGTCAGCGAGCGCAGGCCGGGCGCCCTGGTGCTGGGCTGCGACCAGACGCTGTCGCTCGGCGACGAGGTGTTCCACAAGTCGGCTGACATGGAGGGTGCCCGCCGTCATTTGCTGGCGCTGTCGGGCAAGACCCATCAGTTGAACAGCGCCGCCGTGCTGGTTCGCGACGGCAAGGTTCTGTGGCGGCATGTCGGCATCGCCTCGATGACCATGCGCAAGCTCGATCCCGCCTTTATCGGGCGCCATCTCGCCCGTGTCGGTGCCAAGGCGCTGGGAAGCGTCGGCGCCTATCAGATCGAAGGCGAAGGCATTCAATTGTTCGAGAAAATCGAGGGCGATCATTTCACCATTGTCGGCCTGCCGCTGTTGCCGCTGCTGGCCGAACTGCGAGACCTGGGGGCGATCGATGGCTGAGGCGTCGAAAAAAGCCTTCGTGTCGGGCCATCCGGTCAAGCATTCGCGCTCGCCGAAGATCCATGGTCACTGGCTGGCCAAACATGGCATCGACGGAAGCTACCAGGCCATCGATGTCGCGCCGCAAGACTTTGCCGTGTTCGTGGAAACATTGCAGGCAAACAATTACCGCGGTGGCAACATCACCATCCCGCACAAGGAAGCGGCCTTCGCATTGGCCGAACGCCGCGACCAGGCGGCGCAAGAAATCGGCGCCGTCAACACGCTGTGGTTCGAGGACGGCATCCTGTGGGGCGGCAACACTGACGGTCACGGCTTTGCCGCCAACCTCGACGATCATGCACCGGGCTGGGCAAGCAAGGGTCCGGCGGTGGTGCTCGGCGCCGGCGGCGCGTCGCGCGCCGTCATCCATGCGCTGAAGGAGCGCAGCGTTGCCGACATTCGCATCGTCAACCGCACTCTGGCCCGAGCGCAGGAATTGCGCGATCGTTTCGGCACCGGTGTCTCGGCGCATGGCATGGCGGCGACCAACGAACTGCTCGGCGATGCCGGCCTGCTGGTCAACACCACCGCGCTCGGCATGCATGGCAATGAAGGCCTGTCGGCGGATCCCGCCCGGCTGCCCGACCATGCCATCGTCACCGACATCGTCTATGTGCCACTGGAGACGCCGCTGCTTGCGGCCGCCCGAGCGCGAAATCTGAAGACGGTCGACGGTCTCGGCATGCTTCTGCATCAGGCCGTGCCTGGCTTCGAGCGCTGGTTCGGCATCAGGCCGCGGGTGACGGCCGAACTTCGGGCCCTGATCGTCGCCGATCTGGTGCCGAAGCCATGATCGTGCTCGGCCTCACCGGCTCGATCGGCATGGGCAAGTCGACCACAGCCAGGATGTTCACTGACGCCGGCGTGCCGGTCCACGATTCCGACGAGACGGTGCATCGCCTCTATGCCGGCAAGGCAGCACCCCTGGTCGAGGCCGCCTTTCCCGGCACCACATCCGCCGGCATGGTCGATCGTGCCAAACTTGGCGCGCGCGTGCTCGGCGATGCCGCGGCGCTGAAGCGGCTGGAAACCATCATCCACCCGCTGGTGCGCGCCGATGCCGATGCCTTTCTGGCCAGGCATCGTGGATCAGGCGCGCCGATCGCCGTCCTCGACATCCCCCTGCTCTTCGAAACCGGCGGCCGCAACCGCGTCGACAAGGTCGTCGTCGTCACCGCCCCGGCCGAGACCCAGCGCGAACGCGTGCTGGCGCGGCCGGGCATGACGGAGGAAAAGCTGGCGTCGATCCTGGCCAAGCAGGTGCCGGACGCGGAAAAACGCCGTCAGGCCGATTTCATCGTCGACACCGGCCAGGGGATGGACGCCGCGCGGGCGGAGGTCGCTGCAATCATCAGCCAGCTGATAGGGGTTGGCAAGCCAGGTGGTTGAGCCCACCGCTCGACCGCCAGCTGTCGATGTGAGAGCCGCTTATCTGCCTGCCGGCTTCGCTCGACACCTCTCCCCCGATCGACGGGGGAGAGGAAAGGTGCAGGGCGATGAGGGGCGGCGCAAACCTGTGCGATTGCCCTGGCCATCATAGTTTCTCATTGCCATTTTGTTCCGCTCTCACGATTCTGCTCCTTTGGAGCGACTGATTCGATGCGTGAGATCATCTTCGACACGGAAACCACCGGCCTCGATTCGCGCGACGACCGCGTGATCGAGCTGGGCGGCGTCGAACTGGTCAACCGTTTCCCGACCGGCAGGACCTTCCACCACTACATCAACCCGCAAGGCCGAGCGATCCATGTCGAGGCACAGGCGGTGCACGGCATCAGCGCGGCGGACCTCGCGGGCAAGCCGACCTTTGCCGAGATTGTGCAGGAGTGGCT
Organism: Mesorhizobium sp. M7A.F.Ca.CA.002.04.1.1; assembly: GCF_004022805.1. NCBI lineage: Bacteria > Pseudomonadati > Pseudomonadota > Alphaproteobacteria > Hyphomicrobiales > Phyllobacteriaceae > Mesorhizobium > Mesorhizobium sp. M7A.F.Ca.CA.002.04.1.1. Next base: position 3,616 of record NZ_RZPL01000283.1, read on the forward strand.
GGACTTTACCGACGGCGCCAAGCTGGTCGCCCACAACGCCACTTTCGATGTCGGCTTCCTCAACGTCGAATTCGGCCGGCTGGGTCACCCTGTCATCGACAACGGCGTCGTCGTCGACACGCTGGCGCTGGCGCGCCGCAAGCACCCGATGGGTCCTAATTCGCTCGATGCGCTCTGCCGGCGCTACGGCATCGACAACACCAAGCGCACCAAGCACGGCGCCCTGCTCGATTCCGAATTGCTGGCCGAGGTCTATATCGAGCTGATCGGCGGCAAGCAGGCGGCCCTCATCCTCGACAGCGCCACCGCGCCGGCCCAGGGCGAGAATGTCCGCCAGATCGAAATCGTCGTCGCCCCGCGCCCGGCGCCACTGCCGCCGCGCGTGACAGAAGCCGAACGTGCCGCGCACGCCGGCATGGTCGGGACATTGGGTGAAAAGGCGCTGTGGCTGAAGGTTCACGGGAACTAAAATCGTCCCGTTGGCGATCCTTGGCGCCCCCCTCTGCCCTGCCGGCGCCTCAATCGTCCCGCCCAAAACAAAAAACCCGGCGCAAGGCCGGGCTTTTCACAATCCGTGGCAGGCAGCCCTCAGCTCACCTGGACCTTCGACGACGCCTGGTCCTCCGCCAGCTTCTGCTGGAACATCTGCGCGAAGTCGATCGGGTCGAGCATCAGCGGCGGGAAGCCGCCATTGCGGGTTGCCTCGGCGATGATCTGGCGGGCGAACGGGAACAAAAGACGCGGGCATTCGATGAACAGGATCGGCAGCATGTGTTCCTGCGGAAAGCCTGCGATGGCGAACACGCCGCCATAGACCAGCTCGACATTGAACAGCACTTCCTGGTCGAAGGACGCCTTGGCGTTGAGCGTCAGATTGACGTCGAACTGCTTGTCGGAGAGCGGGTTGGCGTTGACGTTGACATTGATGGCGATGCCCGGCGCCTTGTCGCGGCCGCGCAGCGAATTCGGCGCGCCGGGGCTTTCGAAGGACAGGTCCTTCACATATTGCGCCAGAACGTTGAGCGACGGCTGCGCCGCATTGCCGTTTCCGTTGGCTGCGCCGACCGGCGCGTCATCTTTGCTGGCCATAAGCCTTGTCCTCTTGCCTGGGCAGCGTCGCTGACCGAATTGAAATCGGGCGTTCGCTACCATGGCGGGGATGACAAGACAAGGTTTGCCGCCTTGCTTCCCGGCTGCGGCATGGAGATGGGACGGCGCGCTAATCGTCCTTCAGGCGACGCCACGGCGAGTTGTGATCCGGGCCGCGCTTCAGATCGTCCTCGCGCGAATAGTCGCCGTCTTCGAGGTCGATGACCCTGTCGCGCTGGCGGCCACGAAAACCGCCGGTCGAGAAATCGGTGGCGACGACAATGCGGCCCTTGAACCGGCTCCAGGCAAAGTCGCGCAACGGCGGCAGAAACAGCAGCAGGCCGATAATGTCGGTGATGAAGCCGGGGATGATCAGGAGGATCGCCGCAACCACGATCATGGCGCCGTGCGCAAGGTGGCGGCTGGGGTTCTGGCCGGCGGCCATCTCGTTGCGGATGCGGGCCATGACACCAAAACCCTGGTATCGGAGCAAAAGCACGCCGGCGATGCTCGAGGCCAGCACGAGGCCTACCGTCGCCAGCGCGCCGACCTCGCGGCCGACGATGACGAAACCGGCAATTTCCAGCAGCGGCAGTGCAAGGAGAAAGAAGGGAAGCAGCGAAATGCGCAAGTCTTGCCAACCTTTTTCGATCGTCATGACCGTTTTGATTGTTTTGGCCGCCAGCTGGCAATCGCCGCTGGCACTGAGGCTGTTAGATAGGTATGCCTGCCTTTGATTTGAATGATTGCGCCTTGCGCTCTATATGCTTTGAATGTTGAACGCTATGCGACCGCGGCCGTTGGGCCTGACGGTCCGGCCACAGGGCAGGGATTGATTGGCGGAAGATATGGGATTCTTCGACTTCGGCACGATTTTCTTCCTGATTGCGGCGGTGGTCATCTTTTTCCAGCTGCGCAATGTGCTGGGCCGCCGCACCGGCAGCGAACGGCCGCCCTTCGATCCCTATTCGGCGGCTCGCACCAGCGACAAGGATGCCGCCCAGAAATCCGAAAACGTCGTCTCGCTGCCGCGCAAGCGTCCGCCAGGCGAGCCGGCTCCCGACGCCTATGCCGCGATCGACGCTTTCGCCAAGCCCGATACCGACCTCAACAAGGGCCTGCGCACGATCAAGGACAATGATCCGTCCTTCGAGCCGAAGGGTTTCGTCGACGGCGCCAAGATGGCTTACGAGATGATCGTCATGGCCTATGCCGACGGCGATCGCAAAACGCTGAAGAACCTGTTGTCGCGCGAGGTCTATGACGGTTTTGTCGCCGCCATCGGCGAGCGCGAGGCCAAGGCGGAAAAGATCCAGTCCTCCTTCGTCGGCATCGACAAGGCCGATATCGTCTCGGCCGAGATGAAGGGCGGCGAGGCGCATGTCACGCTGCGCATCATCAGCGAGCTGATTTCGGCGACCCGCGACAAGGCCGGTGCCGTCATCGACGGCGACCCGGAAACCGTGGCCGAGGTCAAGGATGTCTGGACCTTCGCCCGTGACACGCGCTCGCGCGATCCGAACTGGAAGCTCGTCGCCACCGAGGAAGAAGACTAGGGAATACGCGGCGAGGCTCCGGTGTCGCTATCGCCTCTTTTTGTCGAGAAAGCCTTCGGCGATCTGCCCGGCTGGGGCGATGACGACCATTCGGCCGCCTTCGCCGCCTTTCGGCGCTCGGCCTTCCATGTCCTGACCAAACCCTATCGCAGCGGCGCGCTCGGCGTCGACTTCGACGCCTTTGCGGATGTCTACGCCGAGGCCCGGACCGTTTCGCCGGCGAATCGGTCGCCGGTTTTGACCCGCGGCGAAGCTCGCGCCTTCTTCGAGCGCCATTTTGTCCCGGCGCTTATCCCTGCCGAAAATGGGCTCGTCACCGGTTTCTATGAACCGCAGGTCGAGACGTCAC
>NZ_RZPL01000284.1:0-6606 GCF_004022805.1 Mesorhizobium sp. M7A.F.Ca.CA.002.04.1.1
CCATAGAAGCACAATCAATTTTCCAAAACAAAAATAAAGACGATCCGGAAAAAATAAACACGTGGTATGCGTTCAGTAAACTAATAGATTGCTTTTCTTACAGCGAATATTGGGACCAGATTCCAAAATTAATGGATGCAATCAAATCAAACCGTGGGATAAACGAAGTTTTTCGCAAAAAAGAGGGCTAGAAGGACGAACCATCTTCAGATAAAAAGATTGCCGATCTGGCGACAGACCTCTTCGTATATCGGCCCTCCGGCGGCATCGTCCCGCTGGCGGGGGTGAAATCGGGAAATGGCGACCCCCGGAATATTTCTGCCACGACAATGTCGCAGCCTGGATGCCGACTCGCCAAAAGACAAGCATGCGCGGCTTCCTGACTGTCGAGTATAGCTTGCTGCTGTCGTACATTCAGTTCACGGAATATAGCGTTGTGGCGACACAACTTCCAACCGGGCTTCGCAACTCTACCCCTTCATCGAGCGCACTGGTCCTGTTGGCCTGCTTGCCGAAGCCGGCCGACGTATGACTATTTGCAATCAGATTCGATGAAAAAGCGCGCGGTCCATGTCGAGACGCGCACCGCCGCACTTTCGAAGACATTATCGAGATCAGCAAGGATCGACCGGCGTCAACCGGCTGTCACCGGCCTGTCATGAGCCTGCGCTACCCGCTTGCGGCAAAGCAAATGGGGAATCATCTTGCCATGACGGACGTTTCCGCAGATCTGGTTTTTCGCCGCGGCAAGGAAGTTGGAAAGGCCGTCTATCAGAACCGCCCGCTGTCGAAGGCCGGCATTTCGGAGCGGCTGTTCGCCTTCCTGTTCTCCGGCCTCGTCTATCCGCAGATCTGGGAAGACCCCGATGTCGACATGGAGGCGATGCAGCTTGGCCAGGGCCACCGCGTCGTCACCATCGCCTCCGGCGGCTGCAACATCCTGGCCTACCTCACGCGCTCGCCGGCCCGGGTCGACGCCGTCGACCTCAACACCGCGCACATCGCGCTGAACCGCATGAAGCTGGAGGCGGTGCGCCATTTGCCATCGCAGGGCGATCTGTTCCGCTTCTTCGGCGCCGCCGACACCAGCCACAATTCGAAAGCGTATGACCGTTTCATCGCGCCGCATCTCGATCCTGTCAGCCGTCACTACTGGGAGCGCCGCAACTGGCGCGGGCGCCGTCGCATCACTGTGTTCGACCGCAATTTCTACCAGACCGGCCTGCTCGGCTTGTTCATCGCCATGGGCCATCGCACGGGAAAATTCTTCGGCGTCGACCCAGCCGGCATCATGCAGGCCAGGAACATCGGCGAGCAGCGCCGCTTCTTCAACGAGGAGTTGGCGCCGGTCTTCGACAACAAGCTTTTGAGATGGGCGACGTCGCGCAAGGCTTCGCTGTTCGGCCTCGGCATTCCACCGGCGCAGTACGATTCGCTGATCACTTCTGGCGACGGCACCATGGCCAGCGTGCTGAAAGCCCGGCTGGAAAAACTCGCTTGCGATTTTCCGCTGGAGAATAACTACTTCGCCTGGCAGGCCTTTGCCCGCCGCTATCCGAACCCCGGCGAGGCCGCCCTGCCCGCCTATCTCGAAAAGCAGAATTACGAGACCATCCGCGGCAATGTCGGCCGCGTCGCCATCCACCATGCCAATCTGATCGAGTTTCTCGCCGGCAAGGATGCAGGCGCGGTCGACCGCTTCGTCCTGCTCGACGCACAGGACTGGATGACCGACGATCAGCTCAACGCGCTGTGGGCGGAAATCACCCGCACGGCTTCGGCCGGCGCCCGCGTCATCTTCCGCACCGCCGCCGAGCCCAGCCTGCTGCCGGGTCGCGTCTCCAGTTCGCTGCTCGACCAATGGGACTATCAGGACCAGGCTTCGCGGGAATTTTCGGCCCGCGACCGCTCGGCCATCTATGGCGGCTTCCATCTCTACGTAAAGCGCGCGGCATGAGCAGCAGCGAGCTGCCGGCCAGCCCCGAATTCAAGGCCAATCATGCCGAACTGATGGACGGCGTCTACCGCTGGCAGCGCCACATCTACGACCTGACCCGCAAATACTACCTGCTCGGCCGCGACCCAATGATCTCGGGGCTCGACGTGCCTGCCGGTGGCACCGTGCTGGAACTCGGCTGCGGCACCGGCCGCAACGTCATCCTCGCCGCCCGTCACTATCCCGACGCGCGCTTTTTCGGCCTCGATATTTCGGCCGAAATGCTGGAGACGGCCGGAAAGGCGATCGACCGCGAGGGCCTGTCCGGTCGCGTCATATTGGCTAGGGGCGATGCCACCGATTTCGATGCCCGGGCACTCTTCGATGTCGAACGCTTCGACCGTGTCTTCGTGTCCTATTCGCTGTCGATGATCCCCGGCTGGGAAAAAACAGTATCGGCGGCACTTGCCGCCCTGTCGCCGAACGGTTCGCTGCACATCGTCGATTTCGGCCAGCAGGAAGGGCTGCCCGGCTGGTTCCGTGCGCTGCTGCGCGGCTGGCTGAAAAAATTCCACGTCGCGCCGCGTGAATCGTTGCGCGAAGTGCTGGAATCGGAATCTCGGCGAACCGGCGCAAGCTTCCGTTTCGGCACGCTTTATCGCGGCTATGCCTGGCTGGCGGTTATCGGGCCGCGCGGCTAGCCAAGGTGAAACCGCCATTTGCAGGCCGACCTCACCTGAATGTCAATGCACCTTAATGCAGCGCCTTCATCAGCGCCCCCACCATCGTCTGCGGCCGATAGCCAAGCTTGGCAGGCGTCAGCCCCAGCCGCACCACCACCAACTGCTCCGAGGGAATGATGGCAACCGTCTGCCCGTCATGGCCTTCCATCCAGTACGTGTCCTTGGGCAGGCCTGCCGCGACGCCGGCGCCGGGGTTTTCCTCATCGCCCGGGGCCTCGATCCACAATTGGCCCTTGCCGTAGACCTTCGAGGCGGATGCCGGCTCGCGCATCCAGTCGACGAAACCGGCCGGCAGGATCTGGTTGCCGTTCCACACCCCGCCTTGCAGCAGGAACTGGCCGAAGCGCGCCCAGTCATGCGCGGTCGCGTAGAGATAGGACGAGCCGACGAAGGTGCCCTGCTCGTCCGTTTCAAGCACCGCGCTGTGCATGCCGAGCGGCTCGAATAGCGCCGAGCGCGGCCACGTTAGAGATTGGGGAGTGTCGCCGAACGGGTCCTGCCAGAGGCGCGACAGCATCACCGCCGTGCCGCTCGAATAGGAAAACTGTTTGCCGACCTCTGCAGCCAGCGGCTTGGATTCGGCAAAGCCCGCCATGTCAGGTTCGAGATAGAGCATGCGCGTGACGTCGGCGACGTCGCCATAATCCTCGTTGAACTCCAGCCCGCTCGACATCGCCATCATGTCGGCAAGGCTGATCGCGGCGCGGCCGTCCGCCTTCCACGGCGCGAACAGGTTTTTGTTGTCGAAAGCCATCTTGCCGTCCTTGACCAACGTACCGACGATGGCGGCATTCACTGTTTTGGTCATCGACCAGCCGAGCAGCGGCGTCCTGGCGGAAAAGCCATCGCCGTAGCGCTCGGCGACGACACGGCCATTCTTGACCACCACCACCGCGCGCATGCCGGTGCCGATCAGCGCCGCATCATCCAGCAGCTTGGCAACAACCGGATCCTGTGATGCCTCGACCCGTTCGCCTTCCGGCCACAGGTCGCCCATGGTGACTGCGGACGGCTCCGCTTGGATCGCGGTCCGCCGCACCTTTCCTACGTCGCCGTCCGGAACCGAAGCGCAGCCAAGCCCGTCGCGGGCTACGGCGACGCTCTTGCCGAGGAAACCGAACAGGCCGGCAGACACCGTTCCCCTGTTCTTGTCCACCGAAACCCGCATTAACCGCAGCAGGGGATGCCCGGGTGCCTGCACGTCGACGGCCAGCACCTCATTGGGATCGCGGCCGGCGATAAAAACGTTCGAACAGACGATCTTGGCCGAGTAGCCCGAGCCGACCCTGATCAACTCCGGTGGCGCGATATAAAGCCAGGCAAAAAGTGCTGCGACCGCCAGGACGATCAGGCCAAGCAGCCATTTGACGATCTTGACCACGATCCGCATTTATTTCCTCCGGGCCCTGCGCGACCCTTATGTCATCGATTTGCCGCCATTGCTTCCGCAAATCACAATGCTTGTCGAGCGCCATCAACGGATTATCAACCATGATCGGCGATCACAGGATATGCTGAGCGATGCTGTGGGGCGATCGTTCGGAGGGGGCCCGATCACAAAGCAGGCCATCAGTGTAGAGACCCATCAGCGACCGGCTGAATCCGGCTCGGGAATTGCGATGCGCCGTCTTGCGGGCCTGATCATGCTAGCGCTGCTTGGTGCTTGCTCGACCGTCGACGATCTCTCGCCGCTGTCGCCATCCGCTTCGAGCAGCCCGACGGTTGCCGTGCGCGCGCCGCGCTTTGCCGACTCCAAGCCGCATGAATGGGAGAGCGGCGCGCCGTGGAACTATGCCGTCCACGGCACCGATGTTTCCAAATACCAGACCTCGGTCGACTGGCCGGCTGCCAGGGCCAGCGGCATCTCCTTCGCCTTCATCAAGGCGACCGAGGGCGGCGACCGTTTCGACGAGTATTTCAGCGAGCATTGGGCGCGCACGAAGGCCAACGGGATTCCGCGAGCCGCCTATCATTTCTATTATTTCTGCACCCCGGCTGCCGTTCAGGCGCGCTGGTTCATCCGCAACGTCCCCGTCGATCGCTCGGCGATGCCGCCGGTCCTCGATATGGAATGGAACCCGCAATCGCCGACCTGCAGGCTGCGTCCCGACGCCGCCACGGTGCGCGCGGAGATGACCACCTTCCTCGAAATCGTCGAACGCCATTACGGCAAGAAGCCGATCATCTACACTTCCGTCGACTTCTTCGACGACAACGGGCTGTCAGGGTTCCGCGGCTATCCCTACTGGCTGCGTTCCGTCGCCGGCCATCCGCGTGAGAAATACGGCAGCCACCCCTTCACCTTCTGGCAGTACACCGGAACCGGCATCGTTCCCGGCATGACCGGCAAGTCCGACATCAACGTCTTCAACGGCAGCGAAGCCGCCTGGAACAAATGGCTGCGGCAGAACACCCGTTGACGTCAGGTTCAACGGCAGCACCGCCCTGGATCAAATCACTCCAGCAGAGCTTCCGTTGAACCGGTGCAACGGCAGCACTGCCCTGCATCAAATCACTCCAGCAGAGAAGCTGCCGCAGAACACCGTTGACACCGGGCCTGCCGCCTGCTTTTCGACACAGCCAGCGGGAAAGAGTGCAACCGCCGGTAATTCAGGGCGTTGGGCTTCCCGGGGGGGAGCACAACAAATGACCCCCTGTTCGTTTCGAAAGGAAGCTGATGCGACTGCGTTCCAAAGTCCTCGCGGCTGCGCTGACCCTGTGCGCCACGGCCTTGCCGGCGATGGCGCAGGAATGCGGCGGCGACTTCGAATCCTGGAAGCAGGGCGTCGCCGCGGAAGCCAAGGCGGCCGGCGTAGGTGCAGTGGGTCTCGACGCCCTTGAAGCGGCAACCTTAGATGACAAGGTGTTGGCGCGCGACCGCGCCCAGGGCGTCTTCACCCAAACCTTTGTCGAGTTTTCCAACCGGATGATCTCGGCCTATCGCCTGAAGCAAGGTGCGGCGAACATGAAGAAATACGCGGATGTCTTCGCCCGCGCCGACCAGCAGTTCGGCGTCCAGGCGCCGATCATCGCCGCCTTCTGGGCGCTGGAGACCGATTTCGGCGCCGTGCAGGGCGACTTCCACACGCTGAGCGCCCTGGTGACGCTTTCCCATGATTGCCGCCGGCCGCAGCTCTTCCGGCAACAGCTGGTGCCGCTTCTGGAACTGATCGATCGCGGCGTGCTGCCGGCCGATGTCAGGGGCGCCTGGGCCGGCGAGATCGGCCAGACGCAGATCCTGCCCTCCGACTATCTGGCACGCGGCGTCGACGGCGACGGCGACGGCAAGATCGACCTGCGCGGCAGCGTGCCTGATGTGATCATGACCACTGCCAACAAGGTGCTGTCGCGCGGCTGGAAACGCGACCAGCCCTGGATCCAGGAAGTCCGCGTGCCCGAAGACATGCCGTGGGATCAGACCGGTCGCACCAACAAGCTGCCGCTGTCGCAGTGGGCGCAATGGGGCGTCACCTACCCCAGCGGCGCGCCGCTGGTCGATAACGGCCTGAAAGCAGGCCTCGCGCTGCCGATGGGCCGCAAGGGGCCAGCCTTCCTCACCTACGACAATTTCGACGTTTATCTCGAATGGAATCAGTCCTTCACCTATGCGCTGACGGCAGCCAACCTTGCCGCACGGCTGGCAGGCGCGCCGCCGCTGGACCCGCGCAATCCCGAGACCGGTCTCAACAATGAGCAGATGAAGGCGTTGCAGACCAAGCTGGAAGCCAAGGGCTACGATGTCGGCACCGTCGACGGCATTTTGGGTACCAACACCCGCGAGGCGATCCGCAAGGAGCAGACGCGGCTAGGTTTGCCGGTGGATGGCTGGCCGACGCCGGAGCTGTTGGGAAAATTATAGGGCAATAGGGCAGTAGGGCAAATTAGCCCGAAGCAGTGACTGCCGCCACCCCTATTCCCCTATTCCCC
>NZ_RZPL01000285.1:0-6596 GCF_004022805.1 Mesorhizobium sp. M7A.F.Ca.CA.002.04.1.1
GAACAGCGTGACGCCCAGCGCCTGTTCCAACTCGCCGATGTGACGGCCAAGCGTCGGCTGCCGCGCGAAAGCTTTCGGCCAGCCAGCCGACGCTTGGCCGTCACATCGGCGAGTTGGAACAGGCGCTGGGCGTCACGCTGTTCCGTCGAGGACGGCACGGCTACGAACTGACGGAGGCCGGCAGCACGCTGTTGGAACGCGGCAAGGCGGTCAGCGAGCAGGCAAGCGCCTTCTCACTCCTGGCACTGGGTTCGGTCGAGGCTATCGAAGGCACGGTGCGTATCGCCGCCAGCGAGGTCGTGGCGGCCTATGTCCTGCCTGAGATGACGATGCGGCTGGGGATCGAGGAGCCCGGCATCGAGGTCGAGATCGTCGCTTCCAATCAGGTTGAGAACCTGCTGCGTCGAGATGCCGACATCGCCATCCGCATGGTCAAGCCGGCGCAGAACGAGCTGATGGCACGCAAGGTCTGCGACATCGAGCTCTGCGCCTGCGCGGCCAAATCCTATCTCGACAGGCGCGGCCGTCCGCTGAAGCCTGCCGATCTTGTCGGCCACGATCTGGTCGGCTTCGACCGCGGCGACGAGATCATCAGGGGTTTTACCCAGCACGGCATCCCCGTCACCCGGAGCAGCTTCCGCTTCAGGACCGACAACCAGATGGTTTTGTGGGAAGCGGTGCGGGCGGGAAACGGCATTGGTCTTGGCCAGGAGCCGCTGGCCGACAGGGATCCTTTGATTGAGAAGGTGCTGCCTGACCTGCCGCTGCCAGTTCTGCCGGTGTGGCTGGCGATGCATCGCGACGTGCGTACCAGCGTGCGCATCCGCCGTGTGGTGGATTTCCTTCACGAGGAGCTGAAACGCTATTCTGCGGGTGCTGGCGCGAATTCGGCGCGGTGAGCGAGCCCGGCCATCAGCAACACGATGATCAGCAGTCCCGACATGGTGATGAAGATCGGGCCGAAGCTGGAATGCTCGGCAACGAAGCCGATCGCCGACGGCGCCACCAGTATGCCGCAGTATCCGATCGTTGTGACCACGCTCATGCCGGTGCCGGAAGACATGCCTTCCTGGTTGCCGCCGGCCGAAAAGATGATCGGCACCATATTGGCGATGCCGAAGCCGCAAAAGGCAAAGGCTGCAATGGCGAGCCAGGGCGAGGGCGCCAGGCCAGCCACCAGCATGCCGACCGCGGCTACGAGGGCCGACGCGCGTAGCGTCGTCACCGCGCCGAAGCGATTGCGTATGCCGTCGCCGAAGAACCGCGTAACCGCCATGACGCCTGAAAATCCGGCGTAGGCGAGGCCGGCGACGGCGAGATCGGCGCCGAGCTCCTGGCGCAGATACAGGGCTGCCCAGTCGAGCACCGCGCCCTCGGAGATCATCGCCAGTAACGCCATCAGCCCGATCAGATAAACCAGCGGGTTTGCCGGCAGTGCGAATTTGTGGTGCTCGGCCGCCTGCGGTCTGTCTTCGGCGAGGAGATAGCGAACGGCCACCGCGATCACCGCGAAGGCAAACGCCGTTACTGCCGCCGCGTGGACGAGGTGGCCGTAATGCTGGATGGCAAAGCCGCCGAGGCCGCCACCGGCAAAACCGCCGAGACTCCAGAAGCCGTGCGAAGACGACATGACGGCGCGGGAGAGCCGCCGTTCGACCACCACGGCGTTGGCATTCATCGCAACGTCCATGCCACCGATCGAGCCGCCGAAGATGATCATGGCAACGGCCGCCAAGGGTACGTCGGGCGCCAGCGCCACGACCATGAGACCGAGGCTGCCGCACAGGGCGAACCAACGCAGTACGGTGCGCGAACCATGTCTGGAGATCAAATGGCCACACCAGGTCATCGCGACGACGGCGCCGACCCCAAACAACAGAATCAGCAGACCGAGCGTGAACTTCGAAATCTCCAGCCGGGTCAGGAACACCGGAATCTGCGGCGCCCAGCTGCCCGTCAGGAAGCCGTTGGCGAGGAAAATGGCCGCGAGCGCCCATCGGCCGCGAATGGCAGTCAGCTTGGCAGTTGACGCGTTCATGAGGCGAATCCCGCAAGAAATGGCTTCGCGCGGCAAATTAGATCGATTCAATTTTCAGTCAAGGCTCTTTCGGGAAGCATTTTTTGAGCCAAACACAGCCTTGAGTGATCGCCGGCCTTAATGGTCCTTGTGGCGCCTTGCCTCGAATTCGGCCTTCTTGGCGTCGGAGGCCTCGGTCTGGTTGAGCGCCTGCCATTGCGCATAAGGCATGCCGTAGACGATCTCGCGCGACTGATCCTTGGTGAGACCGACGCCCTCGGCATTGGCCGCCTCGCGATACCAGTTCGACAGGCAGTTGCGGCAGAAGCCGGCGAGGTTCATCAGGTCGATGTTCTGCACGTCGTTGCGTTCGCGCAGATGCTCGACCAGCCGGCGGAAGGCGGCCGCCTCGAAATCGCGTTGCTGCTCGTCGCTGAGTTCGGTCATCGAAACCTCCGTCATAGCGGCCCGGTGCGCGAGCCGAACATCTTCACCACATGTATATCGGGACGGCGGTCGATGGCGTCAACGATCGGCGCCAGCCGTTCGGCCCAGGCGAGCGCGCCCTTCTGGTCCGATATCAAATCCTGTCGGATCTCGATCAGCGCATGGGCGAAGCCGTTGACGATGGCGTGCTTGTACATGGTGTCGCCGCGCAGCGCGCCGTCATAGGGTTCGTTGTCGCCGACGACGAGGTTCCTGTCCTGCGCCAGCATGTCTATCAACGGCCGCGCCACGCGGTCGTCGAGGTCCCACAGGATGCCGACGTGCCAAGGACGCTGGATTCCTTGCATGGCCGGGGTGAAGGAATGCACCGAGAAGATGAAGGGCGCCTGGGCGGAAGCCTGTGCGACCGAGGCGATCATGGCGCTGACGGCGTCGTGATAGGGCCGGTAGAACCCGTCGAGCCGCCTCTCGCGCTCCTCGGCAGCGATGGGGTAGTTCCCAGGTACGACCGTGCCGTCATAAAGCTGGCGAATGAGCGTCGGGTCGTCTTCGCCGCGATTGGGATCGATCAGCAGCCGCGAAAAATTGGCGAGCACCGCTGGCACGCCCAGCAGGGCAGCCAGTTCGCGCGTCACGCCCTCGACGCCGATGTCATAGGCGATGTGGCGGTCGAACTCCGCTGAGGGCAGGCCGAGGCTGCCATAGTCGTCGGGCAGGTCGCGACGGGCATGATCGCCCAACAGCACGATGCCTCGCTTGCGGTCGCCCTCGATGATGTCGAAAGGCGCGAAAACTGTGGATCGGGTCATTGGCGGGAAATGGTCTGTTCGCTGGCTTCCGGGGAGGATGCTATCGTCATTCCACGAAGACGACGCTTGCGCAATGCCGTTGTTTGGCCAAGGTTTCCCGGGAAATCTGGCACAAGTCGGCGAATTGTGCGCCGGAGCCTTTCTAAATCGATTGGAATTGGACAAAACGGTGCGTTGACATGCGCCCGGACTTTTCCGAAAAGGGGCGCAGAGAGATGCTGATGTGGTTTTTGAGGGGTTTTCGGATGAGTTCCGCCGGCGGGCAGCGCATGCGCTCTGCCTTTGCCATGCCGCTCCTCACTCTTGCCATCGGCCTGCCGGCCATGGTCGTGGCTTCGCCGGCGCGTGCCGATTTCCGCGTCTGCAACGCCACGCAGAACCTGGTTGGTGTCGGCATCGGCTATCGCGCCAAGGCCGGCTGGATCACTGAAGGCTGGTGGCACATCGAGGGATCGAGCTGCAAGACGCTGATCGAAGGGCCGCTGTCATCAAGGTTTTACTATCTTTATGCAGAAGACGCCGAACGCGGTGGACGCTGGGACGGCCCGATCAACATGTGCGTGGCTGAAAAAGAGTTCAAGATCGCAGGCGTAACCGACTGCGTCGCCCGGGGCTTTCAGCGCGCCGGATTCCAGGAATATGACACGGGCGAACAGGCAAGCTGGATGGTCCAGCTGACCGATGAGTCCACAACGGGAGGCGCTCCAGCCACCCCGGGAACAAACAGTCAATGAGACGTAGCCGCAAGGTCAAGATCCTAGCCACCATCGGTCCTGCCTCCTCCTCGGAGGAGATGCTGAAGAAACTGTTCGAAGCGGGCGCCGATGTGTTCCGCATCAATATGAGCCATACCGACCATGAACTGATGCGCACGCTGGTCGGACGCATCCGCGCTGTCGAGGAAGCCGTTGGCAGGCCGATCGGCATCCTCGCCGATCTGCAAGGGCCAAAGCTGCGCGTCGGCAAGTTCGCCAACGGCAAGGAAGTGCTGACGCAAGGCCAGACCTTCACGCTCGACGACAATCCCGAGCCCGGCACCTCGACCAGGGTCTATCTGCCGCATCCGGAAATCCTGAGCTCGGTCGAAGCCGGCCATCGCCTGCTGATCGACGATGGCAAGCTCGAGCTGAAGGCGGTGAAGAGCGACGGCAAGTCGATCGTCTGCACCGTCGTCGCCGGCACCACGATTTCCGACAAGAAGGGCGTCAGCCTGCCTGACACCGACCTGCCGGTCGGCGCGTTGACCGAGAAGGACCGCAAGGACCTCGATGCCGTGCTGGCCACAGGCGTAGACTGGGTGGCGCTGTCCTTCGTGCAACGGCCGGAGGATCTGGCCGAAGCGCGCAAGATCGCACGCGGCCGGGCGCTGATCATGGCCAAGATCGAGAAGCCGCAGGCTGTCGCCCGGCTGGCCGAAATCATCGAACTGTCCGACGCGCTGATGGTCGCCCGCGGCGATCTCGGCGTCGAGATGCCGCTCGAGGCGGTGCCCGGTATCCAGAAGCAGATCACGCGCGCCGCACGCCGCGCCGGCAAGCCGGTGGTGGTTGCAACGCAGATGCTGGAATCGATGATCACGGCACCGGTGCCGACCCGCGCCGAGGTGTCCGATGTTTCGATCGCCGTCTTCGAAGGCGCCGATGCCATCATGCTGTCGGCGGAATCGGCGGCGGGTGCCTATCCCGTCGAGGCCGTGGCAATGATGAACCGTATCGCCACCAAGGTCGAGACCGATCCGACCTATGCCGGCATCATCAACGCCCAGCGCTCCGAGCCGGAAGCGACCGGCGCCGACGCCATTTCGCTGGCCGCGCGCGAGATCGCCGAAACGCTGAAGCTGTCGGCGATCATCACCTACACCGCATCAGGCACCACAGGCCTGCGCGCCGCCCGCGAGCGGCCGCAAGTGCCTGTTATCGCGCTGTCGCCGATCCTCAACACGGCGCGGCGGCTGTCGCTTTTGTGGGGCACGCATTGCGTTGTCTCGCCCGACGCCGTCGACCTCGACGACATGGTCAACCGCGCCTGCCGCATCGCCTTCGACGAAGGCTTCGGCAAGCCGGGCGACCGCGTCATCATCACCGCGGGCGTACCGCTGCGGACACCGGGTTCGACCAACATGCTGCGCATCGCCTATATCGGGTCGGACACACAAGTCAGCCGCTAGATTCCCAAAGCGTGTCGGCTCTGAACGGTTCGGGCGACCGCCTTAGGTCGGCGCGAGTTCGGCCTGCGGTACCTTGATATCGGCGCATCTGCCGGCGCCGTAGGCGTCGCCGGCGATGCGCGCCTCCACGGTCCTGGCCATCGCCTGCAGGTCGACACTCTTGCCGGCGACCTTCTCGATGGCGCCGACGGTCAGGTCGGGCGCCATCCAGTCTGGCTTGTGACCGAGATTGTGCACCCAGACGAGTTCGGCACCGGCAATGTCGCGCGCCAGACCGACCGAATGGATATGTGCATAGACCACCTTGTCGCGATCGCCTGAAATGACCACGGTTGGCGCCTTGATCTCGTTGTAGCGCGGTGCGGCGTCGAGGGCATAGCGATAGAGCCCGGCGACATCGGTGGCGTTGGCGCGAAAGGCTTTTGGTCGCAGCACCAGCGGGATAGAGGCCATTCCGAGATAATTGTCCGGCACCTTGTTGGGCGAGAAAACGCAGGTGGTGGCGTCGGCCATCTGCAGTGTACCGGCCGGATAGGTCAGCGTTTCGGAAAACAGCCAGCCGAGCACGGGAATGGTGGTCAGATCGTAGTACCAGGCGGTTGCGCCGCCCGGCCATGGATGGGTCGCCGGTGCGAGGAAGACCAGTCCAAGTGTCTTGTCTGGATGCTCGCGGCCAAAGGCCGATGTCACCACGCCGCCGAAGGAATGGCCGACGATGACAGCCTTCCTGATGCCGAGATGGTCCATCAGTGCGGCAATGGTGTTGGCCTGCGCCGACGGGTTCTCGTTGTTGGTGCCGCGACCCGACCAGCCGTGGCCTGGCCGGTCGAAGAACAGCATTTCGGCGCGGCCTTCGAGCAAGGGACGCAGCGGCAGCATCTGGTCCCTGAGATTGGCGCTGGCGCCGTGGATGAAGACGATCGGCGGCAGCTCGGCGTTGGCGGGTGCCGGAACATGGACATAGTGGATGCGGGCGCCGTCGATGTCGGCGAACTCGCCGAACGGCGGATCGCGGTGCTCGATCAACCATGAGCCGACGCGGGTGATGCCGACAAAGCCGAAGACAAGCGCCATCAGGAAGGCAAGGGCGGCGTAGATCAGGTTCATGGGGAAGATACGGAAGTGGAGGGGGGTAGGTTGTAGGGGAGTAGGGGAG
>NZ_RZPL01000286.1:0-6572 GCF_004022805.1 Mesorhizobium sp. M7A.F.Ca.CA.002.04.1.1
CGCGTGTGCTGCTCGGCATGACCGCCAGCATCGAAGCCACGGCGGCCAATGAGCGGCAGCTGGTCTCGATCCCCCTGAGCGCACTGGCCGAGCAAGGCACCCAATCGATCGTCTGGACCGTCGATCGTGGCGCCGACACCGTTCATGCTCGTCCGATCAAGGTTGCCGAGTTCGCCGCCGATGGCGTGCGTGTCGCGGAGGGTTTGAAACCCGGCGATGTCGTGGTCGCCGCCGGCACGCAATTCATGACCGAGAACCTCAAGGTGAAGCTCGCCGGTGATACGGCGCTGCAATCGGCATCCGCGGCGGACGGCGACGCCAAGCAGGTGCGCTGACGACAGACAACCGGCTGCGCGTTCCCGCAGCCGCTGGTTTCCGGGCGGCAGGCGCCCGACCGAGACGCTCGATTGATGTAACCCCCACATCGATTTCGCGTCCCACCGCGATGAGTGCTTCTCCGCTGGGAGAGCCTTGCCGCCCGGAAGCCACTACGAACCCTCGATTTTGTTGCGCTAGATAGATGGACCAGCGTCGATGACCAATTCCACGGAAGAGAAGCGGCCCTTCAACCTGTCGCGCTGGGCAATCGGCCATCCCGCCATTGCGCGGTTCCTGTTCGGCCTGATCATCATTTCCGGCGCGCTCGGCCTGATGCGCATGGGCCAGAAGGAAGATCCCGATTTCACCTTCCGGGTCATGGTCGTCCAGGCGATCTGGCCGGGCTCCTCGATCCAGGAGATGGAAGACCAGGTCGTCAACAAGATCGAACGCAAGCTGCAGGAGACGCCGCATCTCGATTTCGTGCGCTCCTTCACCCGCGCCGGCAGCGCCATCATCACCGTGCAGATCAAGGGCGACACCAACACCGCCGAGGTGACCGACGCGTTCTACCAGGTGCGCAAGAAGGTCGGTGACATTGCCGGTGACTTGCCACAAGGTCTGCTCGGCCCCTATTTCAACGACGAATTCGGCGACACCTTTATCACCCTGCATTCGATCAGCGGCGACGGCTTCAGCTATCCCGAGCTGAAGAAGTTCGCCATCCAGGCGCGCGACATGCTTTTGACGACGCCCGGCGTCGAAAAAGCCGTTATCATCGGCGACCAGCCTGAAAAGCTCTATATCGACGTCTCGTCCAAGGCCCTGGCCGAACGGGGCCTGACGCTGACCGATCTGCAGAATGCGATCAAGGGACAGAACAATGTCGACCCGGCCGGCTCCGTCGATACCGGCACCAACTCGGTGCGCATTTCCGTCGAGGGCGATGTCGGCAAGGTCGAGGATATCAGGAACCTGCGCCTGCGCGCCGGCGGTCAGGTCACGAGGCTGGGCGACATCGCCACGGTGAGTTCGGGGTTGCAGGATCCGTTCCAGCGAAAGTACCGCTTCAACGGTCACGACAGCGTGCAGTTGGGCGTCGTCATGGCCAAGGGCTTCAAGGTTACCGATGTCGGCAAGGATGTCGAGGCCACCTACAAGCGCTTCGAAGAGGCGCTGCCCTACGGCGTTGCGGTCGACCAGATCTCCGACCAGCCGGGCGTCGTCACCGATGCGGTGGCGGAGTTCATGCATGCGCTTGGCGAAGCGTTGCTGATCGTGCTCGTGGTCTCGTTCCTGTCGATCGGTTGGCGTTCCGGCCTGGTCATCGCCATCGCCATCCCGCTGGTGCTGGCCGCGACCTTCGCCATCATGTACGAGCTCGGCATCGACCTGCAGCGCATCTCGCTCGGCGCGCTGATCATCGCGCTCGGTCTTCTGGTCGACGACGCGATGATCGTCGTCGAGATGATGGAGCGCAAGCTGGAGGAGGGAATGGTCAAGGTCGAGGCGGCGAGCTTCGCCTATTCCTCGACCGCCTTCCCGATGCTGACCGGCACGCTGATCACCACGGCCGGCTTTATTCCGGTCGGCTTCGCGGCCTCGACCGCCGGCGAATATGTCCGCACGCTGTTTTATGTCGTCGGCATCGCGCTGATCGTCTCCTGGTTCGTCGCGGTCTATTTCACGCCATGGCTCGGCAACATGATCCTCAAGCAGCGCAAGCATGCCGGCAGCCATCACGATGTCTTCGACACGCGTTTCTACCGCCGGCTTCGTGCCACCGTCAGCTGGGCCGTGCGCCATCGCATCATCGTCCTGGTGATGACGCTGGTCACCTTCGGCACCAGCCTGTGGGCTTTCCAGTTCATTCCGCAGAACTTCTTCCCGCAATCGTCGCGGCCGGAAATCCTCGTCGACCTTTGGCTGCCGGAAGGCACCAGCATCAAGGAAGTCGAGGCGCAGGCCAAGGCGCTCGAGACCAAGATGATGGACGACAAGGACAAGCGTTTCATCGCCACCTATATCGGCGAGGGCGCGCCGCGCTTCTTCCTGCCGCTCGACCAGCAGCTGAGCAACCCCAACTTTGCCCAGTTGCTCGTCATGGCCAATGACGAACCGGCTCGCGAGCGTCTGATCGTCAAGTTGCGCACCGTTCTGGCGCAAGACTTCCCGTCCATCCGTGCCAAGGTCGATCGTCTGTTCCTCGGTCCGCCGACCGGCTGGCCGGTGCAGATGCGCGTCATGGGGCCGGATCGCCAGGAGGTGCGCCGCATCGCCGACCAGGTGAAGGCGAAGTTCCGTGAAGATCCGCTGCTTGGCGCCGTGCATGATGACTGGCTGGAGCCGGTTCCGGCGATGAAGCTGGTCATCGACCAGGATCGTGCCCGCGCACTCGGCGTTACCTCGCAGCGCATCCGCCAGATGCTGCAGGCGACGATGTCCGGCGCGCCGCTCGACGACTTCCGCGACGGCGAGGAGACGGTGTCCATCGTCGCCCGCGAGCCGAATGCCAGCCGCAGCCTGCTGTCCTCGGTCGACTCGGTCTATATCCCGACCGACTTCGGCGGTTTCGTGCCGCTGTCGCAGGTGGCCAAGGTGGTGCCGGTGCTGGAGCAAGGCATCGAATGGCGCCGCGACCGCCTGCCGACCATCAGCGTGCGCGCCACCTTGCCCGACGGCGTGCAGTCCAACGACGTCGTCACCAAGATGTACAACGACATGAAGGACCTGCGTGCGGGTCTGGCGCCCGGTTACAAGATCGAAATCCAGGGCGGTGCGGAGGATTCGGCGGAAAGCCAGGCTTCGATCGCCGCCAAGGCACCGATCATGCTGGCCGTCATTGTCGTGCTTTTGATGATCCAGCTGCAGAACTTCGGCAAGGCGATGCTGGTGCTGGCGACCGGTCCGCTTGGCATTATCGGTGCTGCCGCGGCACTCCTGATCAGCGGTGCGCCGTTCGGCTTCGTCGCCATTCTCGGCGTCATCGCGCTGCTCGGCATCATCATGCGCAACTCGATCATCCTGGTCGACCAGATCGACCAGGACATCGCCGCGGGCATGGACCGCTACGAGGCCATCATCGGTTCGGCCGTTCGCCGTTTCCGGCCGATCACGCTGACGGCGCTGACGGCGGTGCTGGCGCTGATCCCGATCTCGCGCGGCGTCTTCTGGGGTCCGCTCGCCTACGCCATGATGGGCGGCATCCTGGTTGCCACGGTGCTGACCATCCTGGTCCTGCCGGCCGGTTACGCCCTGTTCTTCGGCCGGGAGCCGAAAAAGCGCGGGGCGGAGGGACGGACGGACGATCTGGAACTGAGCCAGGAAGCCGAAAAGCCGCAATTGGCGCTGGCCGCCGAATAGATCGATCACGCCAGTCGAAAAGGATCGGGCGCGCCGAAGCGCGCCCGATCCTTTTTATTTTTATGAGGTCAGATGACGAAGAACCAGTTGGCGAGCAGCATCACCACCACGCCGGCGACCAGCGTCAGATAGGGCAGCATGCCCGCCTTTTTGACCGAGAGGTCGGCCCCCGTCATGCCGAGATCGGCCAGCATGTGGTCGGGGAACTTGCCCTTGTCCTGAATGTAGTGTCGGAAGCAGAACACCGGGATGATCAGCGCTGCCGTGATCAGGCCGGCCCACAGCGCCATCGGGTTCCATACCTTGGCACCGGCGCCCATGAAGATCGCGTTGACATAGGCGAAGATCGCCCCGATCCCGAGCAGCCAGCTCGGCGCCTTCCAGGGCCGTGCGATATGGCCGTTGTCGATGCGGTGGATCCAGCCGGCGTTGAGGTTGAGGAAGTTGAAGATGATGTAACCGCAATTCGACACGGCGAGGATGAAGAAGAAGCTCGTCGCGTCGGCCGAGGCGATGGCCAGCACGATCAGGTTGAAGACGAGATCGGTCCACATTGCCCGTGTCGGCGCACCATGTTCGTTGACATGGCTGAGATAGCGCGGCAGCCAGCCGTCGACCGAGCCCTGGTAGAGCGTACGCGAAGAGCCGGCCATGGCCGTCATGATGCACAGCACCAGCGCCAGGATCATCAGCATCACCAACAGGCTGTGGACTAGCGCGCCGCCGCCGACCATGCCGGCCAGCGCGTCGGCGACCCCGGAGCCGTCGACGATCGGCGTCGCCAGCATACCGTTGAGGCCAAGCACGCCCTGGAAGGTGAACGGCACCAGGATGAACAGCAGCATGCACAGAAGGCCGGAATAGAAAATCGCCTTGAACGTGTCGGTGCCGGGGTTCTTGAACTCGGATGTGTAGCAGACGGCGGTCTCGAAGCCGTAGGTCGACCAGGCGGCGATGAACATACCACCAAGCACCAGCGTCCAGCCGGCGATGTTCCAGGCACCGGGCTCGGGCGCGTAGGCTGCGGCCAGCGGCACCAGCGGCGAAAAATTCGCCCAGTTGATCTGGCCGGTGACGATCGGCACCACGCCGACGATCAGCATCGGGACGATGACCAAGAGGCCGATATATTTCTGCACATTGGCGGTGCCGAGAATGCCGCGATGCTGGATCGCAAAGATGATCAGCATCAGCACTGCGCCGATAAAGAAGGTCGCGTTGAAGGTGAACGAGACCGGTCCCAGCGTGTGGCTGTAAAGCGTCCAGTTGCGGATTGCCGGCGTCGCCGCCGCGGTCACCGCTGTGATGGCGTCGGCGGCACTCGTCCCGGCATGCGCGGCGATATAGGCGACGACATCGGGTGAGGTTTCGGTGAACAGCGGCACTGGCGCCAGCGCGTTGAGGATGTAGGCGGCGGCGATCGAGCAGCCGAGCGACAGCACCGGCGACCAGGCGAACCAGTTGCACCAGACAGACAGCGGCGCGATGAACTTGGAATAGCGCAGCCAGGCGGTGGCGCCGTAGATCGACGCGCCGCCCGACTTGTTCGGAAACAGGCCGGCGATTTCGGCATAGGTGAAGGATTGCAGGAAGCCCATGATCATGGAGAAGATCCAGATCGCGAAGGCCAGCGTGCCGGTCGTGCCGGCAATGCCGCCGATCGAGAACAGGACCAGGGCCGGCACGCCGCTCGCCACCCAGAAGGCGCCGCGCCAGTCGATATTTCGGTGCAACTTGCCTTCGGCAAGCGGCTCCAGGACAGTCGTTATCGTGCTCATATGTCTTTGTTCCCCATTTTGATGTTCCCCGTTCGTGACGGCCGCGACTTCGCGAGGCTTCATCATCGACGCATGCTTTGGGCGGCTGTCGGTGTTTCCACTCAGTCGCATTTTTTTCTTAACAGTGAAGATTGATCCGGCGCGCTTTCAGGTCAAGCGATTTGTCGCGCCGTGCACATCACGCTTGCGAAACATGTCGGCTTCACACTGCCGCGGTGGGATTGTTCGGAAAAGGACCAAGGGTCAGGAAGCGAAAACCCGCCGGAGGCGGGTCGCGGCGCAAATCAGCACCATGGACGAATATGTAGCATAGCTGCCCTCAGCAGGTCAAGAAAAAATTCCTATCACGAACTGCAGCACGGCCTCACTGTCTTGGGAGGGAAGGGCCGTCAGGAACGCGGTTTGGTCTTTTGCGGATCGTAGTGGGCGAAGGCGACGACTCGCGCCGGCAGCCGCTTGGCATGGCCGTCGAGCTTGCCGATCTCGACCTCGGTACCGACAGCCGAATGGGTGACATCGAGCCTGGCCAGCGCGATGGTCTTGTTCAGCACCGGCGAGCGCATGCCTGACGTGACCACGCCGATCTGGGCACGGCCGACATGCACGCAATCGCCATGGCCGACGTCGACATTGGCGTCGATGTCGAGACCGACCAGCTTCGTCTGCGGGTGCTCCTTGCGGCGGATCAGCGCCTCGCGGCCGACGAAATCGTCGGTCTTGCTCTTCAGCGGCACGGTGAAGCCGATGCCGGCCTCGAACGGATCGGTCTGGTCGGAAAATTCGTATCCGGCGAAGATCAACCCGGCCTCGATGCGCACCATGTCCAGCGCCTGCAGTCCCATCGGCTTCAGCCCGTGAGGCTGGCCGGCTTCCCAGATGGCGTCGAAGACTTTTTCGGCGTCGCGCGGATGGCACCAGATCTCGTAGCCGAGCTCGCCGGTATAGCCGGTGCGCGAGACGACGACCGGAATGCCGTTGCCGCCACCAATGCGGGCGACGGCGAAGCGGAACCATTCGAGTTCGTCGATCGACGGCTGCAGCGGCGAGGTCCAGATCACCTCCCTGAG
This sequence comes from Mesorhizobium sp. M7A.F.Ca.CA.002.04.1.1, assembly GCF_004022805.1. Taxonomy (NCBI): domain Bacteria; kingdom Pseudomonadati; phylum Pseudomonadota; class Alphaproteobacteria; order Hyphomicrobiales; family Phyllobacteriaceae; genus Mesorhizobium; species Mesorhizobium sp. M7A.F.Ca.CA.002.04.1.1. The sequence continues at coordinate 6,527 of NZ_RZPL01000286.1, forward strand.
GATGTCGCGGCTCTTCGGTCCCTGCACGGCGACATTGTGCATCTGG
>NZ_RZPL01000287.1:0-6536 GCF_004022805.1 Mesorhizobium sp. M7A.F.Ca.CA.002.04.1.1
GTCACCAGCCAGGGCTGGCGGCCGATTTCGGTGGTGTACCAGCCGGCCAGCGTCGCCAGCCAGCCCGACAGCGCCATCGGTACCATCAGCATGGCGAGCGGCTTCGGCAGGCTGTGCCGGCGCTTGAGGAAGAAGGCCGCCGACCATGAGACGAGCAGCATCGATATGCCTGTGCCGACCATCACGCGGAAACCCCAGAACACCGGAAAGACCGGCGGATGGTTGCCGGGATAATCGTTCAGTCCCGGCACGACACCGCTGGTCGAGTGCCGCAGCACCAGGCTGGCGCCGTCGGGAATGGCGATCTCGAATTTGTTTTCCTTCGCGGCCTCGTCGGGCAGGGCGAAGAGCACCAGCGGCACATTGGGGCCGGTGTTCCAGTTGGCCTCCATGGCGGCGATCTTCTGCGGCTGGTGCTCCAGCGTGTTCAGCCCATGCTGGTCCCCGGCGAAGATCTGAATCGGGATCAGGATCGCGGCCGTGAAGACGCCGGTGCGCAGCGCCTTCCACATCGATTCCGAACGGTCGCCGGTGAGATAGCGCAGCGCCGACAGGCCAGCGACCAGGAACGACACCGTCAGCCCGGACGCCAGCAGCATGTGGGTCAGCCTGTAGGGCATCGACGGGTTGAAGATGATTGCCCACCAGTCGACCGCATGCGCCACGCCGTCGCGCATCTCGAAGCCGGCCGGCGTCTGCATCCAGGAATTGAGCGCGATGATCCAGAACGCCGAGACGGTGGTGCCGCCGGCGACAAGCACCGTCGCCAGTGTGTGGATGCGGTTGGAAACGCGGCGGAAGCCGAACAGCATGATGCCGAGGAAGGCCGCTTCGAGGAAGAAGGCGGTGAGAATCTCGTAGGCCAGCAGCGGCCCGGCGATGTTGCCGACCTTTTCCATGTAGCCCGGCCAGTTGGTGCCGAACTGGAAGCTCATGGTGACGCCCGAAACCACGCCCATGGCAAAGGACAGCGCGAACACCTTCACCCAGGTGAAATAGGCGCGCATCCAGGCGGAATCGTTGGTCGCGTTGTAGCGCAGCTTGAAGAACAGCAGCACCCAACCCAGCGCAATGGTGATCGTCGGAAATAGAATGTGGAATGAAATATTCGCGCCGAACTGGATACGCGAAAGTATGAGCGGGTCCATGATGGGCTCCGGCTGCTGCAAATACTCGCGAAGAATAGGCCCGAAGCGAGTTCAGGTCAAAGCGGCGTCCTGCCGCGAGGCTGAACGCCACAGGACAATTTTGCCGGTTGCATGCCGCGCAACTCCGGGCCTGTGCGCCGCACCTGCAATGGCCGGCCGGCAACGATTGTCGAGAACTGTCAGCAGGGCATTGACTTGCGGTTGCAAGCACCGACATTCGGCCTATATCAGGGGACCTCTTCAAGCAGCCGTTTTCATCCATGCCTTCCATCCTGTCCATTTCCGGGGTCTCCAAGACCTACGCCACCGGTTTTACCGCGCTCAAGGAAGTCAATCTCGACATTCAGCGCGGCGAAATCTTCGCGCTGCTTGGGCCCAATGGCGCCGGCAAGACGACGCTGATCTCGATCGTCTGCGGCATCGTCAACCGCTCGTCGGGCACCGTCACCGTCGACGGCCACGACATCAACAAGGATTATCGCGCCGCGCGCGGTCTGATCGGGCTTGTGCCGCAGGAACTGACCATCGATGCCTTCGAGAGCGTCTGGGCGACGGTCAATTACAGCCGTGGCCTGTTCGGCAAGCCGGCCAACCACGGCTTTGTCGAGAAGGTGCTGCGCGATCTCTCACTGTGGGACAAGAAGGATGCCAAGGCGATCACCCTGTCGGGCGGCATGAAGCGCCGGCTGATGATCGCCAAGGCGCTGTCGCATGAGCCGCGCATCCTGTTCCTCGACGAGCCGACCGCCGGCGTCGACGTCGAGCTGCGCCAGGACATGTGGGCGATGGTGCGCCGGCTGCGCGAGGACGGCGTCACCATCATCCTCACCACGCACTATATCGAGGAAGCCGAAGCGATGGCCGACCGCGTCGGCGTCATCAACCGCGGCGAGATCATCCTGGTCGAGAACAAGGCCGAACTGATGCGCAAGCTCGGCCGCAAGCGGCTGGTGCTGGAACTGCGCAATCCGCTGACGGCCATTCCCGAGGCGCTCTCGCGCTATGCGCTGGAATTGTCGCCCGATGGCGGGCAGCTGACCTACACCTATGACAACCAGGCCGAGCGGCCCGGCGTCGCCTCGTTGATGCGCGATCTCGAGGCCGGCGGCATCCAGTTCCGCGATATCGACACGCAAAACTCTTCGCTCGAGGAGATCTTCGTCAATCTGGTGAGGAGGGAGCCATGAACCTTCGCGCAGTATGGGCGATCTACCGGATGGAAATGGCACGTGCTTTCCGCACCGTGCTGCAGAGCATCGTCTCGCCGGTCATCTCGACGTCGCTGTATTTCGTCGTCTTCGGCTCGGCCATCGGCTCGCGCATCACCGAGATCGACGGCATCAGCTACGGCGCCTTCATCGTGCCGGGTCTGATCATGCTGTCGCTGTTGACGCAGTCGATCTCCAACGCCTCCTTTGCCATCTATTTCCCGAAATTCGTCGGCTCGATCTACGAGCTTCTGTCGGCGCCGGTCTCCTATCTGGAGATCGTCATCGCCTATGTCGGCGGTGCCGCGACCAAGTCGATCATCCTCGGCCTGATCATCCTGGCCACCGCCTCGCTGTTCGTGCCGCTCACCATCCTGCATCCGTTCTGGATGCTCGCCTTCCTGGTGCTGACGGCGGTGACCTTCAGCCTGTTCGGCTTCATCATCGGCATCTGGGCGAAGAGTTTCGAGCAGCTGCAACTGGTTCCGCTGCTGATCATCACGCCGCTGACCTTCCTCGGTGGCAGCTTCTATTCGATCAACATGCTGCCCGAGGTCTGGCGCACGATCACGCTGTTCAACCCGGTCGTCTATCTGATCAGCGGTTTCCGCTGGAGCTTCTACGGCAAGTCCGACGTCTCGGTCGGCGTCAGCCTCGGCATGACGGTCGTCTTCCTGCTGATCTGTATAACGATCGTCGCCTGGATCTTCAGGACAGGGTATCGGTTGAGGAATTGACGGCAGAACGCCGCCAGGTCTGTTGAGATTCAGGTCAGGCCGAGTCGAAAATGGCGGATTCCGAGAACCGGAGCGGAGCGTACTTTTCGTACGTGAGCACCGGAAGCGCAGGAAGCCGCCATTTGCAGGCCGGCCTCACCTGAATATCGATACATCTAGATCGCCTTGACCAGCCGCAGCAACCCCAGCATCTCGACATACGTCCCCTTGCGGAAAGCGATGTAGACCGGCTCCTCGACACCGTGGAAGCGGCGCTTGAAGGCCGCCTGGCCCTGCAGGTTGAACCTGCGGCGATTGACCCAGGGCGAATCGTAGGCGCGCTGGAAGGCATTGCGCCAGAAATCGCTTTCGGCAAAGCCGCTTGGCCCGATATCGAGCATCGGCGACAGGCCGAGCGTGACCACCGAGATGCCCTCTTCGCGAAAACGATCGACGGCGAATTTGGTCAGGCCGACCTCGGCATGCGGCGAAGCGTCGATATGCTTGCGCTTGAAGGCCGTCGTGTAGCCGATGACCTTTCCGTTGCGGCACAGCGGGTCGAAGTCGAGCAGAGCGACCAGTCCGCCGTCGGGACCGTGCAGGACGAAACGGCGCATGTCGGTGCCGAGATGGTCGGCAAAGTTGCGGTTGAGAAAGCCCATCTCCCAGCGCTTGACGATGCGGTCGCCGCGCCAGTTTTCCGAAAGCCGGGCAATTTCATCCAGAAAAATCGTGCGCTTGTCCTCGTCGAACGAAAAGCCTTTCTTCAGCAGCCAGCGCTCGGAGTAGCGCACGGTCTCGTTGCGCTTCCCGGAAAAATCATGCTCGGGCAGGGTGAGGCGGGTGTCGATGCCGAGGCGATTGACCTTGTAGCCAAGGCCGGCCAGCACGCGTGCGGTGTCCTCGCCGACCTGCACGAACCACGGGCTGCCGGCGGTCTCGACGAAGCGCTTGATGTAATCGGCCCGACGCGCCGGAGCCGCCACCGGGTCGCCGAGCGCGAAATGGTGCTTCATCTTGGTACCGAAGGCGATGTAGCCGTCGGCGTCGCCGAAATAGGAGAGCTTGCCTTGCACGGCGGTGGAATAGGCGAGCGAGAAGTCGCCATAGCGGCGCACCAGTGCCAGGCGTTCGACATGGGTCAGCGCCTGCCGCTCGACCTCGGGCGCGGCGGCCTCAAGGATCTTGTCGAAATAGAACCGCAAGGAGGGCATGGTCGAGATTCCGCGTGCCGCCTACAGCGCCGGCCGTCCAGGACGCGCCAAGGTGCTGTAACACTTTGATTCTGCGCATGACTCGAAAATCGGAGTCGATTTCGGGCATGCGCGTGGGGATAACCGAGACCCGCCAGCCACCCCGAGCCTCGAATCAATCACATTGCCGCGACCTGATTACCGTTGATATCGCGCATATGCCATATAGAGCGCAACCGCGGCCCGGCGTACGGAGCTAATTCGCATCGCTCGAAATTTCGGCCGCGGTTTGCTGCAGGGATCCTGCGCGGGATCAAACGGTTACAGCGTCCTGCCAGCCTGGCGTCGAACGGGATTCGAGTGAATGACTGATACGACAATCAGATCGGTTGTGGATCTGCCGGCCAAGGTCGAGCCGGCAATCGTCGTCGGCGCCGGTGCTGCCGGGCTGGCCGTCGCGCACGCCTTGATGAACGCCGGCGTGCCGACGGCGATCCTGGAAAAGGAAAGCCGGTTGGCTGAGCCATGGCACCGGCGGCACCAGCAATTGCATCTCAACACCCACCGCGATCTTTCTTCGCTGCCTGGTCTCCCCTATCCACCCGGCACCCCCGCCTTTCCGCACCGGACGGTCGTCATCCGCCACATGAATGATTTCAGGGAGGAAAACCGGCTGCCGGTGCAGTTTGGCGTCGCTGTCGAAGAGATTGCCTTCAAGGGCGATCACTGGGCGGTACGGACCAGCGCTGGCCTGCGGCTGGCCCGCAATGTCGTCGTCGCCACCGGCCGCGACAGGCAGCCGTTCATTCCCGAATGGAAAGGCATGAAGGATTTCGTCGGGCGCATCATCCATTCGGCGGATTTCGGTGACGCACAGGCCTATGCGGGCCAGAAAGTGCTGGTCGTCGGCGCTGGCAATTCGGGTTTCGATGCGCTCAATCATCTGGCCGGCATAGACACGGCCGCCATCTGGCTGTCGGCCCGCAGCGGTCCCGCCCTGCTGCCCAAGCGCATCGGCAAGATCGCCGTGCACCGGCTTTCGCCGTTCATGGCTCGCTTGCCGTTGCGGGTCGCCGACGCGGTGATGTCGGCGACGCAGCGCCTGGCTTTCGGCGACCTGACCAAATTCGGCCTGCCGCCCGCGCCTGCGGGCGGCGCCAGCCGCCTGACCTCGGATTACACCGCGATCGCCGCCGACGACGGCGCCGTCAGCGCCAAAGGCCGGCAAGATCACCGTCGTACCTGGCATAAGGGAATTCACCCGTGACGGCGTGATCCTGGCCGATGGCAGCCTGATCTATCCTGACATCGTCATTGCCGCGACAGGCTACCGCACCGGGCTGGAGCCGATGGTCGGCAAGCTCGGCGTGCTCGACGCCAAGGGCGTTCCGCTCTTCAACGGCGGGCAAGCCGATCCGAAATTGCCCGGTCTGTGGTTCACCGGCATGCGGCCGAGCATTCGCGGCTGCTTCGCCAATGCCGGTATCCTGGCCAAGGCGATCGCCAAACGGATTGCAGGGTCGGCCTCGCACCAACCCGGCGCATCACGCTGATTTGGGTTCCAGCCGCCGGAAACCGACGGCCTCCATCAGCATGTCCTCTTCCTCCATGCCGGCATTGTGCAGGGCGAGCAGGTTAAGCGCGATTTCCCGCGCGTCGGCGGAATCGGGATGTGCCTCGCGCCGCCGGCAGGCCTCGTCGAACACGCGCTGCAGCTTGGCGATATCGGCTGGCTTGAGCAAGCCACGGTCATAGACGGACTTCGACATGGCGATCTCCTGATAAAGACCTAGGGCGCCATGTTTAAATTGCCAATCTTTCCCGAGGCTTGACCGACTTCACCCCATGCCGCGACTTCAAAGGGCGGCAGCGGTGCAAATCTGCTCCGCTGCTGCGCCCCATGCTGGAGGGCAATCAGACCGCGATCTTGCCGCCGCCCTGTCTGGTGATGGCGACCACCGACGGCCGCACCGGCATGTCGGGCTTGAAGTCGGGCCAGCGCGTCGACAGATCCTCATAGTAGGACGGGCGGCCGAACGCTTCCCAGTCCTCGCCGCCATCGCCCGGATGCTGGACGGCGACGAAGGCGGTCTGGTCGTCGGGCGCAAACAGCGGACCGCACATTTCGGCGCCGATCGGCACGCGGAAGAACAGTTTCGAGGTCGCCCGCGCCACCCCTTCCGTGTCCACCGCCCACAGACCATCCGTGCGGCCGGTGGCTTTCGGGCCCTGGCCGTCGGTCGCGACCCAGAGACGCCCGGCCGAATCGAC
>NZ_RZPL01000288.1:0-6529 GCF_004022805.1 Mesorhizobium sp. M7A.F.Ca.CA.002.04.1.1
GTGTGGATCCTCGACCGCGGCAAGGCCATCGAACGTGATGAGGATGGACGGCTGATCAGGGCCATCGGCAGCTTGACCGACATCACCCGCCGCAAGGAGGCCGAAGAGCGCCTCACCGTGTCGGCGGCAATGCTTGCCGATGAAAAGGAGCGGCTGAGGGTGACGCTGCAATCGATCGGCGATGCCGTCATCTGCACCGATGCCGCAAACCGGATCACCTTCATGAACCCGGTCGCCGAAAAGCTGACCGGGATTGCCGGCGGCGAGGCTCTCGGCAAGATGCTTGGCCATGTCTACTGGGCGGTCGACGAGGAGACGGGGCACAGGATCGGCGTGACCCGGCCCGCGGTTGGCGTTCATGCGCCCGCCGACCAGAACAGCCGCGCCGTCCTCATCCGGCGCGACGACACGCGCTGCAGCATCCGCCAGGTGGTGTCGCCGATCGTCAACGACCGCAACGAATTCTGCGGGCTGGTCATCGTCTTCCAGGACTTTACCGATGCGCGCGCGCTGCAGCGCCAGCTCGCCCACGCCGCGGCACACGATGCGCTGACCGGCCTTGCCAACCGCTCCAGCTTCATCCGCGCCATGGAGGACCTCGTCGACCAGGCGCGCAAGGACGGCACCGCCGACACGACAAGGTTGGTCGGCGACACGACAAGGTCGGTCGGAGGCGCCGGACATCAGTTCATGTTCATCGACCTCGACCACTTCAAACTGGTCAACGACACGGGTGGCCACGCGGCGGGAGACGCGCTGCTGAAGCGGGTTGCCGTGGCTATTCGCGGCGTGCTTGGTCCAGACGACATCGTCGCTCGCCTCGGCGGCGACGAATTCGCGGTCGTTTTGAAATCGGGTTCGGCAGCCGGCGCCAAGATCGCGGCGCGCTCCATCATCGATGCGATCGGCGGGCTAGACTTCACCTGGGACGGCCGTCCTCACGTGATCGGCGCCAGCATCGGGTTGGCTGCGATCAATGCCAATTGTGGCGAGGTCGACGAGATCATCGCCAGGGCCGATGCGGCTTGCTATGCCGCCAAGGCGGCGGGCCGTGGCTGTGTCTCCGTGGCGCCCGACGCACAGATCGTGGATGGCCGGACAGAGCCACTGGCGGTGGCCTCCTGATAGACCCGTCGCCGCTGAACCGAAAGGCTTGTCCCTGATTTGCGCCGACGATCCGCTCAGCGCGTCGGGACGGGATGCTCGCCGCGATAGTCGTAGAAGCCGCGCCCGGTCTTGCGGCCGAGCCAGCCGGCCTCGACATATTTCACCAGGAGCGGGCAAGGGCGGTACTTGGAGTCCGACAGGCCGTCATGCAGCACCTGCATGATCGACAGGCAGGTATCGAGCCCGATGAAGTCAGCCAGCTGCAGCGGCCCCATCGGATGGTTGGCGCCGAGCCGCATCGCGGTGTCGATGGCGTCGACCGAGCCGACACCCTCATAGAGCGTGTAGATCGCCTCGTTGATCATCGGCAGCAGGATGCGGTTGACGATGAAAGCAGGAAAATCCTCCGAGACCGTGATCGTCTTGTCGAGCTGCTTCACATAGGTCTTGGCTGCCTCGAAGGTCTGGTCCTCGGTGGCGATGCCGCGCACCAGTTCGACCAGCTTCATCAGCGGCACCGGGTTCATGAAATGTATGCCGATGAACCGCTCGGGCCGGTCGGTCTGCGCGGCAAGCCGCGTGATCGAGATCGACGAGGTGTTGGTCGCCAGGATGGCTTCGGGATTGAGCTGCGGACAAAGCTGGGCGTAGATCTTGCGCTTGACCGTCTCGTCCTCGGTCGCCGCCTCGATCACCAGGTCAGCACCCGCAAGATCGGCCATCGCGGGCGCGGCCGAAATGCGGCCCATCGCATCGTTGCGCACCTTCTCGTCGAGCTTGCCGGACCCCACCTGGCGGGCCATGTTGCCGCTGATCGTGGCGATGCCCTTCTCGATGCGGTCGGGCGAGATATCGTAGATCAATACCTTGTAGCCTGAAAGCGCGGAGACATGGGCGATGCCGCCACCCATCTGGCCCGCGCCGATGATGCCGATCGTCTCGATCTTGCTCATTACACCGATCCCGTCCTGAACCCTTCCGCTTGAACTGCGAAAGCGCTCCACCTTTTATTTTACCGCAATCCCGGACGCAAAACCGCTGCGCACTTTTGCTGGATTGCTTTCAGCCTTTGCGGCCTGCTTTTTGTGCGGTGCAAACTAAAAGGGCGGGGCGACTTCGTCTACCCCACCCTCACCATTTAATACGCTTTGGCAGAAAGCGTCAAAGCGCCTTTTGCAGTTCCGGCAGGATGACGAACAGGTCGCCGACGAGGCCGTAGTCGGCAACCTGGAAAATCGGCGCCTCCTCGTCCTTGTTGATGGCGACGATGACCTTGGAATCCTTCATGCCGGCAAGGTGCTGGATGGCGCCGGAGATGCCGACCGCGATGTAGAGATCGGGGGCAACCACCTTGCCGGTCTGGCCGACCTGCCAATCGTTCGGCGCATAGCCGGCATCGACGGCGGCGCGGGAAGCACCGACCGCGGCGCCGAGCTTGTCGGCAACCGGCAGGATGACCTCCTGGAATTTCTCCGAGGAGCCCAGCGCGCGGCCGCCCGAGATGATGATCTTGGCCGAGGTCAGCTCCGGACGGTCGGTCTCGGAAAGCTTGTTCTCGATGAAGGTGGAGAGGCCCGGATTCGCCGCGGCCTTAACGGTCTCGACGGCTGCCGAGCCGCCCTCGGGGGCTGCCTGGAAGGAGGCGGTGCGCACGGTGATCACCTTCTTGGCGTCGCTCGACTGCACCGTCTGGATGGCGTTGCCGGCATAGATCGGCCGCTTGAAGGTGTCGGGCGATACGACTTCGATGATCTCGGACACCTGCGCGACATCGAGGAGCGCAGCCACGCGCGGCGCGACATTCTTGCCCGACGAGGTCGCCGGCGCGATGATGGTGTCGTAGGCGCCCGCCAGCGACACAATGAGCGCTGCCGTCGGTTCGGCCAGGCGCTCGGCAAGCTCGTCGGCCTCGGCCAACAGCACCTTGCTCACGCCCTTCAGCTTGGCGGCAGCGTCGGCTGCCGGCTTGGCGCCCTTGCCGGCAACCAGCACATGCACGTCCGAGCCGATCTGCAGCGCGGCCGACAGCGCCTTGGCGGTCTGGTCGGAAAGGGTTGCGTTGTCGTGTTCTGCAATCAGAAGAATAGCCATTGATGATATTCCTGACTTTCGTCTTCGCGGCTCCCTGAAATCCGGTCAGGCCGAGTCGAAAACGGTTGGTTTCGAGAACCGGAGCGGAGCGTACTTCTGTACGTGAGCACCGGAAGCGGAGAAGCCAGCCGTTTGCAGGCCGGCCTCATCGGATTTCCTTACAGCACGCCGGCTTCGTTCTTCAGCTTGTCGACCAGCTCAGCGACGCTCTTGACCTTGACGCCTGCCTTGCGGCCGCTCGGCTCTTCGGTCTTGATGACCTTCAGCCGCGGCTTGACGTCGGCGCCGTAGTCGGCCGGGCTCTTCTCGTCGAGCTGTTTCTTCTTGGCCTTCATGATGTTGGGCAGCGAGGCATAGCGCGGCTGGTTGAGGCGAAGGTCGGCGGTGACGATCACCGGCATCTTCAGTTCCACCGTCTGCAGGCCGCCATCGACTTCCCGCGTCACCTTGGCCTTGTCGCCGTCGAGCACGATCTTGGAGGCGAAGGTGCCCTGCGCCCAGCCCAACAGTGCCGCCAGCATCTGGCCGGTCTGGTTGGAATCGTCGTCGATCGCCTGCTTGCCGAGGATGACGAGGCCGGGCTGCTCGGCGTCGACGACGCCCTTCAGCACCTTGGCGACGCCGAGCGGCTCGGTCTGTTCGTCGGTCTTGACCAGGATGGCGCGGTCGGCGCCCATGGCGAGCGCCGTGCGCAGGGTTTCCTGCGCCTGCTGCGGGCCGATCGAGACGACGATGATTTCTTCCGCCTTGCCAGCTTCCTTCAGCCGGATCGCTTCTTCAACCGCGATCTCGTCGAACGGGTTCATCGCCATCTTGACGTTGGCGAGCTCCACCGCCGAACCATCAGCCTTCACGCGAACCTTGACGTTCGCATCCACAACCCGCTTCACGGGCACAAGGATCTTCATTTGCCTGTCACCTCTTCACGCTAATTGGGCGCGCTATAACAGCCTGCACCCGTTCTGAGTTGTCGAAAGCCGACATTCCAGGTGGAAATTCTGGCCGGATGGAAATTCTGGTCTTTGCCCGCCTTAGGTTGCGGCGGAGACGTTTCCGTAGTTGCGGCAACCCTGCACGTCAATACGCTGCAAGTGGCTCAAATCGGTTCAGTCCGAACTGGAAGCGTTTCCGCGTCCCCAGCGCGGTGTCGCGGCGGGTTGATCGGGGATCAGCGGTTCCGTGGCAACCGGCGGCTGGTCGGGCGCGGCGGGCGCGACGTCTTCGTCGGCGCCGGCAAACAGCGGCACGCCGCGGCTACGCAAGACAAGCACCAGAACGGCGCCGGCGATGATGCCGCCGATATGGCAGGCCCAGGAGATCTGATCCTCGCCGCCGGCGGCAAACATCACCACCTGGAAGAGGACCCACAGGATGAGCGGGATGAAGGCCGGAATGCGCAGCGGGATGCGGGCGAAGGCCAACACCCAGACCTTCACCCTGGGATAAAGGATCAGATAGGCGACGACCACGCCGGCGATGGCGCCCGAGGCACCGATCAGCGGCACCTGCGAGTCCCAGGCGACGAGGCCCTGGAAGGCGGCGCCGGCGATCGCGCACAACAGGTAGAAGATGAGGTAGCGGATGTGACCGAGCGCGTCCTCGACATTGTCGCCGAACACCCACAGGAACAGCATGTTGCCGCCGAGGTGGAAGATGTCGGCATGCAGGAAGGAATAGGTGAGGTAGCTCAGGCTTTCGGGGATGACGATAAAACGGGGATCGAGCTCGGCGGTGTCATGGACGACCGACGGGATGAAGCCGAGACCAAGCACGGCGGCATTGGAGAAACTCTCGCCGCCGAGCGCGGTGGCGAGGTAGACCAGGGCGTTGGCCACGATCAGCCCGATGGTCACATATTGCAGGCGGATGTGGCGCAGCCTGTTGGTGTCGTAAAGCGGGATGAACATGCCCCAGGCCCTCTTCCGCTTTCGACAATCAGCGGTTCTTGCCGGGAACCCATAGCACGTCGGCGTTTCCGTTGTCATTGACCGCCCGGGCGGCGACAAACAGGAAATCCGAGACGCGGTTGATGTATTTCAGACCGTCGCGGTTGACGTGCTCGTTCGGGTCCTGGGCCAGTGCGACCATCAGCCTTTCGGCTCGCCTTGCCACGGTGCGGGCAAGGTGAAGTGCCGCCGCCGCCGCTGTGCCGCCATTGAGCACGAAGGATTTGAGCGGCTGAAGCTCCTTGTTGAGAAGGTCGATGTCCTTTTCGACCCGGTCGGTCTGCACGGCGACGATGCGAAGCGGCTCATAGCCGAGCGGCTTGCCGTCGTCGGGTACGGCGAGATCGGCGCCGAGATCGAACAGATCGTTCTGGATGCGGGAAAGCATGGCGTCGATCGCGGGATGGGCCGCGGCCGTGTGGACCCTGGCGATGCCGATGCAGGCATTGGCCTCGTCGACCGTGCCGTAGGCCTCTACCCGCAGATCGGATTTCAGCCGCCTCTCGCCGGTGCCGAGACCCGTGGTGCCATCATCGCCGGTGCGGGTGTAGATCTTGTTGAGCTTGACCATTTCGCCTCCCCGGCCGCCGGCATCCTCACTTGCGGGTGAAATACACCGCCAGCAGGATCAGCACCAGCGCCACGGCCTGCAGCATGACTCGCGCCTGCATCAGCTTGTTCGAGGTGACGCCGGAGCCGCCGCGCATCATGTTGATGAGGCCGCGAACAAGCACGACCGCAACGGCGACCATGACCAGAATGGCGAGAATGTTGAAGACGGTTGCCATTGCTTCGTTCCAGTTGGTTGGCGTTCAGGCGCGTTTGGCCATCAGGCGGTAAAGCATCGATGCCGGCAGGATGCGTCTGAGCACCGCGCCGATCCTGGCGGGCACTGTTACCACATAGTGCGGGCGTGGGCGCCGCGACAGAAGTGCATGGCGCAGCGCCGCATGAACCACTTCCGGCCCTGGCTTCAAGGCCGATTGGCTGCCGCCGGCCCGCAGTCGCTCGAGTTGCGCCGCATAGTCCACGCGGTGCACGGAATTCTCGTGGTCGATGTTGCTGAGAAACCAAATGAGGCCATTGCTGGCGATCTTCGACTTCACCGGCCCCGGCTCGATCAGCGAAACGTGGACGCCGCTGCCGGCCAGTTCCTGGCGCTGGCAGAGCATCAAGGCCTCCAGTGCGTGCTTCGACGCCGAATAGGCGCCGCGAAAGCGCACCGGCACGAGGCCAAGGATCGACGAGCAGTGGACGATGCGGCCCTGACCCTGGCGGCGCATCACCGGCACCAGCCGGCGGGTCAAATCATGCCAGCCGAAGAAATTCGCCTCGAACTGCTGCTTGAGCGCGGCAACGGGCAGATCCTCGACGCCGCCCGGCTG
>NZ_RZPL01000289.1:0-6528 GCF_004022805.1 Mesorhizobium sp. M7A.F.Ca.CA.002.04.1.1
CTGCCGGGGACAGCGGTCTTCACCTTCAGCGGCAACGCCGAGGGCGTGTACAATATTTCGAGCACGATCAATCATACCGGGAGCGCCGTCGGCGTCTTGTTTGACGGATCGTCCGAGGGAACGGCCACCTTCTCCGGCACCTCGAAGATATTCGACACCAGCAGCGGCGCCAACGGCGCCATCGTCAAGCTCCCCAGCATCGGCCCGACCCAGGGCACGGGCTCGCTCGCCTTTACCGGCGGCAACCTCAAGATCACCACCGCCAGCGGCGCCGGCTTCAGCGCCAGCACCTTCGGCGCCGGCACGATCAGCGTCAGCGGCACCGGCAACACCATCACCACCGGCACGGGAACCGCGCTGAAGCTTGGCGATGCGACGGCGGTCGTGGCCGGGGCGACAGGCGCGACGGTCGGCGCGGACGGCATCAAGTTCGACACGATTTCGACCAATGGCGCGGCGACCGGCATATCACTCAACAATGTCAGCGGCGGCGCCATCGATCTCGGGGCGGTCGACCTGCAGGGCATCACTGGCACCGGCGTCCAGGTTTCCGGCACGCTCGGCTCGACGCTGGATTTCCACAGCCTGAACATCGGGATCGCGGCAAGCGCCACCAACGCCGTCGGCCTCGACCTCAATGGCGCGGCGCTCGGCACGAGCACCATCACGGCCGACGATTTCGATGTCGACGGCGGCAACTCCACCGGTTCGCTCGGCATCGACATGGCCGGCACGACGACAACCGGCACCGGCAAGATCCAGCTCGGTGACCTCCTCAACAACAATCCTGGCCCTGCTGGTCAGACGTCGACCATCACCAAGGTCGCCCAGGGCGTCCAGTTCTCCAGCGCCACCAACGCCAGGCTGGTGTTCGGCGACGGCGGCAGCCCGGCCGAATCGAAGATCGAGACCTTCGGCAACGGCCAGGTCATCCACGCCACCGACACGCTGCCGACATCGGGCGACTACAATTTCAACGACGTCAACTTCAGCGGCGACACGTCGAACCTGTCTTCGTACAAGGTCTACTATGTCACCGCCGATGCCACCGCCCTTGGCGACGGCAGCCTGCTCAATCCGGGCACCTATACCAACGCCCAGGCATCTACCGCCAATGTCATTGTGCTCATCGACAAGAACGTCGACGGCGGCCAGGCGACGATTGACCTCGGCGGTACGTCGTTCCAGCTCGATGACGGGCAGGTACTGCTCGCCTTCAAGAGCGACGACGCGGCCGTCGATGTCTCGCAGCTCGGCGTCGATACCAGCGCCGGCGCTTCGGCTGCGTTCCATTTCACCACCGTGCAAAACTCGCCGATCATCGCGGCACCGGCGGGCATCGACACGCTACGGCCGATCCTGCAGAGCAACACCGCCGGCTCGGTGGTCGATCTGGCGACATCAGGCTCGGGCGTCGTCACCGGCGGCCTCCAGAACCTCATCATCCGCAACACAGGCACCGGCACTGGTGTCGCCGTCAACGCGACGTCCGCCTCCAGTTTCTTCCTCCGCAACAACGACATCGCGGCCGGCGGCAGGGCGCTCGATTTCTCCACATCAGCTGCGCCGGCCAACACGCTTCTGCTTTCGATCGACGGCAATACGCTGAAATCGACGGGATCGGCGCTGGCCGCGTCCTTTGCCGGCCAGAACATCAGCGCGACGGACAACTCGGTCGAGATCCAGTCCTTTGCCGACAACACTGTGCTCGGCGGCACTGGCGGCGGCATCGCCTTCAACAATGTCCGCTTCGACTCCAACGGCGCCGGCGGCACTGTCAGCGCCGGAACGATCGGTGTTGGCTCACCAGGCCCAGGGCGCGTCCAGGGCGACGGCCTCAGCTTCACCAACACCAGCGGCACCCTCGATCTCGGCGCGTTCAGCGTCTTCAACAATGGCGGCACCGGCGTCCTAGCCAACACCAAGACCACCAATTTCACGCTGAACAGCAGCAGCGGCGGCGTCTTCACGGGGAATGGCGCGGCGTTCGATCTCGATCCGCTGACCGTCAATATGGTGGTGACCAGCATCAGTTCAGGCGGCAGCAGCGGCGGCATCATTTTCGACGGCGTCGCCGGTACCTTCACCGTCACCGGCAACACGAGCGTTGCCGCGGCGACGACTGCCGGCATTATGGCGATCAACGCCGGCAACACCGGCGTCTTCACCTTCAACACGGTGACACTGAACAGCGCCGTCACGGCGGGCGGCGGCATTCAGGTGGCGAGCGGTACGCTCAACATCACCGGCCTCGCCAACATTGACACGACCACCGGCGTCGGCGTCTCGCAAACCGGCGGCACGGTCAGCTTCACCGGCGGCGTGACCATCGACACCGCCAGCGGCACCGGAATTGTTGGAACCGGCGGCACGATGGGCATCACAGCTACCGCTGCCGCAGAAACGGTGAGGGCGACCACCGGCCAGGCGATCAATCTCTCTGGCGTCGCCGCCAGCATCGCGCTCGATTCGACCAATTCGGTCGGCGGCGCCAACAATGTCAGGCTGACCAACGTCAGCGGCACGGTCGACCTCGGTTCCGGCGCGCTGAGCGGTGCAACGGGTACGGCGTTCCTGGTTTCGGGCGGTTCGGCCAATATCGATTACAATGGCACCATTACCCACACCGCCAACGCCACCGCGATCGACGTCCAGAACCACACCGGCACCGCCGGCGGCGGCAGCACGATCTCGTTCGACGGCGCCATAACATCGAATAGCTTTAGCGACGGCATCAACCTGGTGGCCAATGGCGGCACCAACGGCACGACGATCAGCTTCACCAACAAGCTGGCGATCGATACCTCAACCAGCGACACCACCGGCTTCAGCGCCACCGGCGGCGGCACGGTTACCGCCACCGGCTCCGGCAGCACGATCAATTCGGGGACCGGCACCGCGCTCGATGTCGAGAACACGAATATCGGCTCGGGGAACCTTGTCTTCCAGAGCATCACATCGAATGGCGGTAGCGCCAACGGCATCATCCTGGTCAATACCGGCACGGCGCTCGGCAATGGCGGCTTGCATGTGACTGGAAATGGCGCCAACGTCGGCGCGACCGGCGGGGGCGTCATCGCCAACAAGACCGGCGCCGATGGCAGCGCCACGCAAGGCACCGGCATCTACCTCAGCAATACGAAGGATGTGCAGCTCAATGGTCTGCAGCTGAACGATTTCGACAATTTCGGTATCCGAGGGTTCGAGGTGAATGGCTTCGCGCTCACCAATAGCGTGGTGAACGCAACCTCTGGCACGAACGGCACCAGCGCCGCGGCCGACGAAGGCTCGATCAGCTTCCGCGCCGCCGACGCCGCCCATAACGGCCTGACCGGCACCGTCGCCATCACCAATTCGGTGATCGCGAACGGCCTTGAGGACAATTTCAACGTCTTCAACAACAGCGGCACGTTGAACATCACTGTTTCGGGCTCGACCTTCCGCGACACCTCCGTGGGACCGCCAGGCAATGTCGGCCTGCTGCTGCAGGCCGACGGCACCGCCAACATCACCGGCCTTGTCACGAACTCGTCGTTCCTGCGCAATTTCGCGAGAGGTATCCAGCTCATCAACAACGGCTCGGGCAACATCGATTTCGATGTCGGCCAGGCCGGCGTCGCCGGCAGCGGCGGCACCTTCACCGACAATTTCGTTGGCGTGGACATGGATCAGAACGGCGCCGGCACCTATAATTTCAATGTGCTGAACGCGACCTTCACCACGGCGAACTATGCGACCCTGTTTGGTGCCGGCGGCGCGGGCTCGCAGATCAACGTCAACCGCGGCGGTGCCGCATCGCCGGTCGTGCGTGGCCTGTTCACGGGCAACATCCTCAACAACAACATCAACAACGCGGATTCCGGCACCGGACCAGGTATCAGTGTCTCCATCAACGGGACCGCCACCGGCAGCAACACGGTGACCGTCAAGCTCGACGGCAACACTGTCACGCACGTCGCGAACTATGGCATCCTGGTCGCGAACGGCGACGGCAATGGGATCGTCAATGCCACCATCACCAACAACACCGTCAGCACGACGACCGCAGCCGCGCTCGAGGCGATCCGCGTCAATGGCGGGAT
This sequence comes from Mesorhizobium sp. M7A.F.Ca.CA.002.04.1.1, assembly GCF_004022805.1. Classification (NCBI taxonomy): domain Bacteria; kingdom Pseudomonadati; phylum Pseudomonadota; class Alphaproteobacteria; order Hyphomicrobiales; family Phyllobacteriaceae; genus Mesorhizobium; species Mesorhizobium sp. M7A.F.Ca.CA.002.04.1.1. The sequence goes on from NZ_RZPL01000289.1 coordinate 4,083, forward strand.
AACCTCGAGCCAGGCTGGTGCCTCCGGCACGCCCGACAATGGCGCGCTGACTTTTGATATCCATGGAAATACGCTGAGCGTCGATCCGTCAGCTGGCGTCACCGATATCCGCGTGCGGCAGCGGTTCAATGTGATCGACAAGATCGAAGGCTATGCCGGCAGCGCCACCGACGACACGGCGGTTCAGGCCTATCTCGCCAGTCTCAACAGCCATTCGGGTGGCGGTGCCGCGACAGTGGCCGCCGACCACAACAACACCGGCTTCGGGACCATTGTTGGGGTTACGGAGCCGCCCCTGCCATAGGCGGGCGTTGCGCGCGGTGGCGCTGGAATAAATTACAAAATGTATTGGCCGAGCAGATTGCTTTGTGGCGGTGGGTGATCTAACGTAACGTCATGTAGAGATTGGCTTTTTACTACAAATTGAACGTTTGGGGGTGTATATGGCCGAGCCGTATCTCTCGGAAATCAAGTTGATTTCTTTCAACTTCCCTCCCCAAGGTTGGGCGTTCTGCGACGGACAGCTCCTGCCGATCAACCAGAACCAGGCATTGTTTGCTCTGCTGGGCACGACCTATGGCGGCAATGGGCAAACGACTTTCGCCTTGCCCGATTTGCGCGGGCGCGTGCCAACTCATACTGGCGGCCAAGGTCATCTCCTGGGCGAGCGGGGCGGCGAGCAGGCGCATACGCTCACACTGCCCGAGATTCCCCAGCATTCTCACACCGCCAGCGCGACATCGGATTCCGGCGATCTCTTCGTCGCCAGCGGCAATGTGCTTGCGGCGTCGCCCGCGCAGCTTTACGCGCCCGCGACATCGAACCTGACAACGCTGGTGCCCAGCAGCGTCACCACGATGGGCGGCAGCCAGGCACATGAAAACATGCAGCCCTATCTGGTGCTGAATTTTTGCATCGCCCTGCAAGGTATCTTCCCGTCGCGGAATTGAAGGACGCGCAGTCATGACAGTTTACATCGGCGAGATTCGCATGTTCGCGGGGAACTTTGCGCCCGCCGGATGGGCGTTCTGTCAGGGCCAGACGATACCCATCTCCGAAAACGATGCCCTGTTCCAGTTGATCGGCACGACCTATGGCGGCGACGGTCAGGAGACATTCAACCTGCCGAACCTGGCCAGCCGCGTGCCGGTCCATCAGGGAACCGGTTTCATCATCGGGCAAACCGGCGGCGTCGAGGACGTGACGCTGAACATACAGCAAATGACCGGCCACACTCACGCCATGCTGGCGACGAGCAGCGTCTCCAACCAGACGAGCCCCGCCAACAACGTTGTGGCCCAATCGTCTACAGGCAAGCTCTATGTCGAGGACACACCGACGGCGAACCTCGCCAACCCTGTGGTCGGCATGACGGGTGGCAGCCAGCCTCACAGCAACCTGCAGCCTTACCTCTGTGTCAATTTCATCATTTCACTGTTCGGCGTTTTCCCGACCCAAACATAAGGACAGGACCATGTCGGACCAATTCGTCGCGGAAATCCGAATTTTTCCGTCCAACTTCGCACCCAGGGGCTGGGCGACCTGCGACGGTCAGCTCATGCCGATCTCGCAAAACACGGCCTTGTTCTCGCTGCTGGGCACGACCTATGGCGGCGATGGCAGATCGACCTTCAGCTTGCCGGACATGCAAGGCAATGTGCCGATGCAACCCGGCCAGGGTCAAGGGTTGGCGCTTTATGATCTAGGGCAGTTCGGTGGCTCGGATACCGTGTCTCTACTGGAATCGGAAATGCCGATGCACAATCACAACATCCGCGCCGTAACCGACCCTGCCGAGCTTCAGATCCCGACGCCGGATCGGGCGATCGCCAGGTCGAGCAACGCCAACGCCTACAAGAACACGACCGCTAACATCGTGTCGATGGCAGTGAACATGCTGGCTCCGGCAGGTGGCAGTCTGCCGCACAACAATCGCATGCCCTACCTGACATTGACTTTTTGCATCGCGCTGGAAGGCTTTTTCCCGCCGAGAGGCTGAGGAATTCCGAATCAACAAGGCAGGACCGATACGATGGCCAAGAAAGCTGAACCTAGGTCGAAGGCATCGGCCCCCGCAGCAAGGACGCCCGCGCCCGCGCCTCGGGCGGCTTCCAAGGCCAACGCCCGCTCGCGGCGATCCAGCGTCCCGCCCATCTACCAGAACAAGCCCGCCGGCGCGGCGTTCTTCGAACTGTCGCGGCTGATGGTGGTGGGCATCGATTCCGCCAAAAGTCAGTTGATCCAGAAGGCTCAAGACGCACCGAACGGGTCATGGCCCGCGGCGTGGTCGTTCATCGCGCCCGGCGCCTGGGTGATCATGACGGCGGGCCTCACCAGGGACGGTCGCGTCGCCGTGGTCGCGCAAGCCTCGGGCACCACCAACCTGTCCTTCATCACCGAAGACCCCAACCAGATCGGTCCGATCGACCACTGGACCGCGCCGACG
>NZ_RZPL01000028.1:0-17129 GCF_004022805.1 Mesorhizobium sp. M7A.F.Ca.CA.002.04.1.1
GCCGCATAGAGCCTGTCGACGCTGGTCTTGTAGTCGCGGTCATTGGCCTCGACATTGCGCGAGCGGCGGCTGTCGGTGGCGATCTTCATCTCACCCTCCAATTCCCTCGCCACACCGGCCGCGGCCGGCCCGGCAAAGCCGATGGCGATGAAAGCGAGATCGGCACGAATGACGAATTCGGTACCGGCGATCGGCTTGCGCTTGTCGTCGACCTCGCAGCACTTGACGCCGGTCAGCTGGCCTTCCTCGCCGATGAATTCGAGCGTCGCCACCTGGAATTCGCGCTCGGCGCCTTCGGCCTGCGAGGACGAGGTGCGCATCTTCGTCGCCCAGTAGGGCCAGACCGAAAGCTTGTCTTCCTTCTCCGGCGGCTGTGGGCGGATGTCGAGCTGTGTGACGCGCACCGCGCCCTGGCGGAAGGCCGTGCCGACGCAGTCGGACGCGGTATCGCCGCCGCCGACGACGACGACATGCTGGCCGCCGGCGATGATGGGATGCGAGGGCCACGCCACCGACTGGATCGGTTCGCCGCCGACCCGCCTGTTCTGCTGCACCAGATAGGGCATCGCGTCATGCACGCCGCCGAGATCGTCGCCGGGAATACCGGCCGCGCGCGGCGTTTCGGAACCGCCGCAATAAAGCACGGCATCATGTTCGGCGAGCAGCTCGGCAACCGGCTTGTCGACGCCGACATTGACGCCGCAATGGAAGGTCACGCCCTCGCCCTGCATCTGCTCGATGCGCCGGTCGATATAGTGCTTCTCGATCTTGAAGTCGGGAATGCCGTAACGCATCAACCCGCCGGGCCGGCTCTCGCGCTCATAGACATGGACGTCGTGGCCGGCGCGGCCGAGCTGCTGGGCAGCCGACATGCCGGCCGGGCCGGAGCCGATGACGGCGACGCGCTTGCCGGTCTTCTTCTCCGGCGGATAGGGCCTGATATGGCCGGTCTCGTAAGCCTTGTCGGCGATCGCCTGCTCGACCGTCTTGATGGCGACGGGGATGTCCTCGAGGTTCAGCGTGCAGGCTTCCTCGCAAGGTGCGGGGCAGATGCGGCCGGTGAACTCCGGGAAATTGTTGGTCGAATGCAGGTTGCGGATCGCATTGTCCCAGTCGCCATTGTAGACGAGGTCGTTCCAGTCCGGGATCTGGTTGTGGATCGGGCAGCCCGTCGGCCCATGGCAGAACGGAATGCCGCAATCCATGCAGCGCGCGGCCTGTTTCTCGACCTCTTTGTCGGACATCGGCAGCGTGAATTCGCGGAAATGCCGGATGCGGTCGGAGGCCGGCTGGTACTTGTGCACCTGCCGGTCGATTTCGAGAAAGCCTGTTACCTTGCCCATAGTCCAGTTCCTGCTGTCCAGATGGTGCGCCTGGCGACGCCCTGCAGCTGGATCAGATGGGGCATCCCGTCCACACATGGGCCGCACCAAGTTGCCCAAAATTCGACTATGTACACTTGCCGGGCTCAAAGCTCGTGAGGGGCTCGCCATGCAGCCAGTTCTCGACTCTAATCGAAGGAGCCGGGGACTCCATCTGCAATACCACGTTGCGGTCCAAAGCTATTTCCAAAGGTTTCTGCACGAGCTGGTTTCCTCTCAGAGACGGCACACGGGTTCAGGGAGGAGCGCATCGCTCGTCTTGCCCCATTGAGTGCAGTCACAGTCACTCAGTCTCAAAAGCCATGCCAACGCGCTCAGCGCGCAGTTAGCGCCCATTGCTTCGAAAAACCTCGTCAGTGCCCAGATGTTGGTTGTAATGAACCTGACATTTGTCTGACGCTGTCAGCTTTTGGACACGCGATCACGCGCTTCGTGCCGCCAGATGGCCAGGCCGAGCCCTGTGTTGCCAGCGGTCGCTTCGATGATTGTACCGCCCCGCGCGTGCCACGCTGTTCGGCATTAACGATCATCGACAACGCAATGCGATCCTTGATCGATCCGCCGGGATTCTGGCTTTCGATCTTGACGAAGCGACGACACCTGCCGGTATCGAATCTCTTCAGTTCGACGACCGGCGTCTCCCCAATCAGATCGAGCACTGACAAATGGCGGACGCAGGCGAGAGGACGCCTTTGTCGACGGTCGGCGGAACATCTCGAGGCTCATGCGGCTGCGGTCTCCAGAATGTCGGCATAGTGCCGTTGCGCAATATCGGGATGCGAGCGCAGTCGGCTCTTCAGCAGTTGCGGAACAGGGGATTGTCGGGGTCGCTGGCGGGGCACCCGCTTCGGCAGCCAGTTCAGGCGGCAGGTCAAGAAACCGTATGTCGGCATCAAGCCGCGCGCCGAAGAAGAAGGGAATAGAAACAGTGCCCTTCGAAAGACCCAGGGCGACGGAAATCATTGCATCGGGCGAGTTCATGCGCCTGAAGCAGCGCTGGCTGCAACTGCTTCATAGCGACAGGCGGGCGGAGACTCTAGCGGGGCTTTCGCCGCTTGGTTGATTGAGGCTCTCGACGAAGCCACTAAGATTCGGCGGCCGATAATAGCTTGCTGCTCATTGGGACGCCGACCAACGCCGGGATTGAGAAAGGCAACCCTGCCCCACAAGGCGGGTGTCACACGTGCGGTGCGTCCGCTCGTCGCGCCGGATGGTCTTTGAGACCTGGGTTCACGGCTATTCAGATGCACCCCTGTCGGCTTTTCGGTGCAGGCCGCCAGGCGGCGTGTTGCAGCAGCGGTAATTAGTTTGAGAGCGTGCGAGCACGGGCTGCATAGTGAGATCATTTGCCGGCGTGGGGACCAAGGTGTGGCGCAGCCTTAGAGAACTCAACACCGAGACCGGAGCAACGGAGACGGCTCTTTCGTCGAGACAGTTTAATTGGAAGGCCGAGAAGCACCGGCTGGGTAGCGTCACGCCGCATCATTCTTTGCGGAGCTGGAGCGCGCGGGATCGCTGGAGCGGCTGGTGAAAGCGGTTGCCGGGGCGCACGCCAACAACAACACGTGAGCTGGCGCCTCGTGTGGCAAAAGGAGGGGGCGAGAGCCCATGGCCTGCAATGAAGCGATCAAGCATTGCGATCGTGGAACCAAGCTGCCTAGTCGACCATCCGGACCGCGGCCTTCAAGCCAGCTCGCCTTGGAATCGGCCTTCCAGGAATCACCGTCAAGGCCGACTCACGACCTTTTCGCCATGAGCCGCGAAGAGGGCATTCCGCCGGAAGCCGATGGCTGCCTTCTCTCGTTCATCGACGGCTATGTGGTGAGCGGCCATGTGCCGGTCGGCACGGTCAACAAGCTCTTGACCGAGCGGCCCGACATCAAAGGGCATGACGCTGCCCGGCATGCCGATGGGCTCCCCCGGCATGAGTGGCACGAAGGAAGCGCCCTTCGAGATTCTCGAAATCCGAAAGTCTGACGCGACCGGCGGCATCTACGCCACGGAATAGGAGGCTTCGATGATGGAATGCATGAGCGGCATGATGATGTTCGGCACGGGCCTGGTGTGGCTGCTTGTCGTCGTCGTGCTCGTCCTCGGGACGGCCGCGCTGATCAAATACCTGTTCTCCAGCGGCGGCAAAGGAGAAGGGCGTCGGTCCTCTTATCGATGCGTGGCCGCGGCAGGCCTCGGATTGGTCTGGACATTGCCTTGGCTCGCCAACCGGATGGCCGCGCCCCGGCCGCGGCGATAGCGCTAGGCAAGACGGTTTTAGCCAGGCGAAGGTCAGCGCGATTGGAAAGCCCGCTGCCTTCGGGACGCATGCCGGCGCCGGGACCGGCCGCGGTCGTCGGCGGCGGCTACCAGAGCGACATGCCGGGCTTCGGGAATGTCCTCACCGACGAGGAGATCCGGGCCGTTCTGGCCTTCATCAAAAGCACATGGCCCGAGCGGGAACGCGCCTATCAGGCAGATGAGCCGCCGGGAGCGGGAGCAGACACAGTGAGACCAATCCTAGCCGCGGAGCCCTCGAACGCCCCCAACCGGAATGCATTGTCCATGAAAGCGAAACCGTCGCTTGCGATTCAATTTCTGGCGCTGATCCTCGGGACCTCCGCGCTGGCCCACCATCCGGGCGCCGATCTCGACAAGATGAGGGACAGCGCGGAGAGGTTCTTCCAGGCGATCGACGAGCAGGCCGCGCCGCCTTTCGAACTGGCCGACGCGGACGGAAGGGCCGTCCGCCTTCCGATCTCTCCGACAAGATCGTGGTGCTCTACTTCATGACGAGGTAACCTTGGAAGAAGAAGGCGACGGCCACTGGCGGCAGGATGGCAAGCACGCTGGCCGCAAAAAGCGGCCCATACTCATAGAAGCGGGCCGGTTCTGTCGCAAATCGTGCTTTTGGCCACAACTGGACGCTTTCGCGCGCTTATGGACCAGCTCACATGACAGGGCTCGACGTGCCCCGGGGTGGCGCCCTACTTCCACGCTCGCACTGTCACACTCCCGCCGAAAGGCGGGTTTAGTGAGTTATGGCAGTGACTGTGCCACCAGTCCAAACGTCGAGTTTCGCGGCAACTTCGACGCTTTCCTTAGCTGACTTGCCCAAAACCAGCGCGGCCAAAGCATACTGCTTGCCGCTCCCGATGGCATAATATTCACCTTTCACGGGATCACTTGGCAGCCAATTGCCGTCCAACAATACGGCTTCCCCATTTTTGCGCACTATCAGCGCCTCAAATTCAAAATTGTCGTCGTTGCGCGGCACAGGAATATCAGAAACATCCATGCCCTTCTCAACCCAGTCTCGAACGGCCTTTGGAATACCCAAGGACGAAGAGGAAACGCCGATGAGTGTGCCGTCGCATAAGCGAAACACCTTCGTTTTCTCACCGACGGATACTGAGTCAAAACCCAAGGCTCGGCCGTCGCCAGCCATGGTTCCGTTCCTGTAAGCTATTGTTGTCATTGGCACCCTTCTATCGCTGCATCAAACTTCAGGACCTTGCGCATGTCCCCTGTGTCAAGGTCACTGACCGACGGCCTATTTGCCTGATACACGATACAGGCTGCGCTCCTTGAGTTCGCGCACGGGTGGCCGTCATCTTGCCGCCTTCGCGCAATGCCTTGAACAGGCCGAGTCTGTCCCCCAGCGGGAATGACAACCACCTCCATGTCGTTGAAACGCAGGAAATCCGTCACTTTGCCTCGTCGGTAACGGGCGGAGCCGGAGCGGTCGTCACCGGGCAAGCGCGGTCGCAGTAGGTATCCTGGGCAGCCCGTCAGACATGGATGGCTTCGGTTGTGTCATGCGACTTCTTGTTGGTCGGTCACGTGTTTCCGGATAACCAGCATGCGCTGTGCCAAATGAGAAAACCATTTAAAGTCAATCCAGCAGATCTGACTGTATTCCGACATTGTCGGAAATTGGACATCGCCGAACGCGGGCGCTCGGGGCTTGTGATGATACTTGGGCGTGCTGCTTCGGAGGAGGGATGCGCCTCGTACCGGCCGCGAAGCCTTCCTGCATTTAAGGCGCCAGATCAATTGAACGCGATGCCGGGCAGCGTCGCAGCGGCTAAGCCAGCCACTCGCATTGCTCCCTGACAGGATGGTGCCGATCCTGCTGAGATCGCATGCTGGCGCGACGTTGCTTTGCGGCCACCGTCGCGCCTGCCCGTGAACTGTTCGCGCCTGTGCTCATGCTCGCCTTGACACCCTCGATGGGTCCATCCGGGATGGTCAACCATCCGGAACATAGCGGGCAGGCGGGCATCTTCACCAGCAGTCTCTGTGTCGCTCTCGTGGCGGCAAACAAGATCGAGGCTGGCGGGGTGATGATCAACGGTCCTCGAACCATCGATTTTGATCGCGGTGGCCGTTCAGTGCGTTCAAGCACGAGGCGCCGTTAGACGGCACCGCAGCATCATAGCGAAGTGCCATGCAGGACGACTCCCTGCAGCATCGTCTCGCGCAGCCAAACACTTGCCGGATCACTGTTGTGAACGGCCGGGCGTTTGACGGCCTGTGACGCGAAAAGGCAACGGAAGATCTAGCATTTATGGGGGAAATGTTTTTTCGGAGTGCTTGACCCGCAGGAAGGGCAGGGCATGACTGCCTATCGCCCGACCCGGCAAGGCCGCACTCATGACCGGCTGGGCTCGGTTAATCCTGCATGCCGCGCCCATGAGGTTACTTGTCCGGAGTGCGTCGAGCACAACGAGGAGATGTAGTTCACGATCTTTGAAAAGCGTGGTCAACCATCCAAAGTGTGGATGCCTTTCATCGAAACAAACGATTTCATCAATGTTCTGGAATCCTGCATGGGCAGAAGCACCTGATGGACACCGATGCCCCCACTGCCTCATGGCGTGGCGAGCGTCTTAAGAAACCGCCCGAAAGGAGATTTTTCATGCGCTCTACCGGGCAGTGGAGTGCTGGGAAAGGGAGTTGCAACTGACCGGCCATGTCAAACTGTCCGACTTCTTCCGAGCCTATGGACAGACCGGGAGACGCGCACGTGTAGCGGCTCACATCGTCATACTGCACCTACGCCACACACCGGCCGGACCTGATCCGGCTTTATGAGCATTGGGTTTTGTCAGTTGCCCAAGCGTGATGGCTTTCGCGACGCGGCGCGCCTCAGGAACTGAGCCGCGTCCAGGTCGAAACGCGGGAAAGAAAGACAGGAAACAGAATGGCCGATCAATTCGCAACGGACGTCATTGCCCTGATCAAGAAACGCGCCGAGTCGGAGAGCGGTGAGGGAATGCCTGCGTCATTCGTCGGCGAGATAACAATCGCCACGGAACTGGACGCGCTCGGGTTCGATTCGCTGGGTTTGGCGGACGTCCTCTGGGATGTGGAGCAGGCCTACGGCATCAAGATCGACATGAACACGGCCGATGCCTGGTCCAATCTCAAGAATGTCGGCGACGTCGTGGAAGCCGTCCGCGGCTTGCTTGCGAAGGAGGCTTGAATGGACAGGCGCGTCGTTATCACCGGAGTGGGCGGCCTGTGCGGACTGGGCACCGAGGCCGCCTCTATGTGGAAAGAGATGCGCGAAGGCCGCTCCGCCATCGGCCCGATCGCCAATTCCGAGCTTCATGACCTGGAGGGCATGACCGGCGCTGAGATCAAGGCGCTGCCCCAGCACGACATCAACCGGGGGCATCTCATCTCCATGGACCGCTTCAGCTTGCTCGCCGTGCTTGCAGCGCGCGAAGCCATGCGGCAGGCCGGACTTTCCTGCGACGAGGGGAATGCCCATCGCTTCGGCGCGACAGTGGGCGTCGGATTTACCGGTTCGTACGCAACAGAACAAACTTACCGCTCACTGCTTTTGGGTAGCGCAATCCGTGCTGAACTCTTCACTGGAGTAAAGGTGATGCCCAGCGCCGCTTCCGTCCATCTTAGCTTGAGCCTCGGCTTGCGCGGGCCGGTCTTCGGGGTGACCTCCGCATGTGCCTCGGCCAACCATGCGATCGCCTCGGCGGTGGACCAGATCAAGCTGGGCCGGGCCGACGTAATGGTTTCCGGGGGCAGCGACGCACCCTTCGCATGGGGCGTGCTGAAAGCATGGGAAGCAATGCGCGTGCTTTCACCCGATACCTGCCGGCCCTTCTCCGCCGATAGGAAGGGCCTGGTGCTGGGCGAGGGTGCGGGCATGGCCGTGCTGGAAAGCTACGAGCATGCCACGAGGCGTGGTGCCACAATTCTTGCCGAGATCGCCGGCGTCGGCCTTTCCGCCGATGCCTTCCACATTGCCGCGCCATCTGTCGAGGGGCCAGCGTCGGCGATGCGCGCCTGCCTTGCCGATGCCGGGCTGAATGCCGAGGACGTCGACTATCTCAACGCGCACGGCACCGGTACCAAGAGCAATGATCAGACTGAAACGGCGGCGATCAAGCGTGTGTTTGGAAACCACGCTTATTCGATGTCCATCTCTTCCACCAAGTCCACGCACGCGCATTGCCTCGGCGCAGCGAGCGCGCTTGAAATGATCGCCTGCGTGATGGCAATCCAAGAGGACGTCGTGCCGCCGACCGCCAACTATCGCGAGCCAGATCCCGCTTGCGACCTCGACATCACACCCAATGTGCCGCGCGAGCGCAAGGTGCGCGTCGCCATGAGCAACGCCTTCGCCATGGGCGGTACGAACGCAGTTCTGGCATTCAGGCAGGTGTAGAAGCCATGCAAGACGCCTCATTTGAGGTCACCTGTCGTATCTAGCTGCTTGCCGGACCACTATGTAAAGCGAGCGCTATTGGCTGCCTCTGCGATGCGGGAATTGGCAGCGGACGTCTCTCGATCAAACAGGCATCTTGCTTGTAGAATTCTTTTAATCGTGAAGCGGCGCGAGTGCGCTATCCGTTGAGGTGAGCAAGGCCGGCGCCCTGGGTGAGCGCTGGTGTCGGGTGGTGGAAAGTACAGGGGGAGCTGTGTGGCCCCTCTTTCTCGGCCTCGACGATGTGCGAAGGAGCCTGCGCGGCGAACGGGCCAACGCCCCAGGCTCAGAACCTGGGCGAACCTAACTCCCGCCAAAGGACAGCCCAGAGCTGGATACACGAAAGAGATACTGAACCCGCGAATCAGATTCTGATCAATCGTCGTGTCTGAGCTCCACTCGGCTCTTACGGAGATAATCGCGCGGCCCGGCAACGGCCGCGCGTGCCGCGGGCGTGAGCTTTGCGCTTCGTCAGAAGTGCCTCGAGCGTGACGACGATAATTGACCAGCCATATGGAACGCATTCGCCCAGTTATCCAAAGCGTGGATACCTTTCATCTAAACAAAGGATTTTACCGTTTTTGCTGCAGGTCCCATAGAAGCGCTTCAAGTTGGAAAGATAGGTAGTTCCGATGGTTGCGTTGGATCTGAGGAGCATCATCTGGTGTGCGGGGCGTACAAAGTCAGTCGCATCTGCATTGCGGCTTGGTCTTTCGGCGGTCCCCACAAGTTACGCCCCGTTGGCGCGACGCCAATTATTTAATCAATGCTTGGACATTTATCTCAACCAGACAGCTACAAGGTGAGGTCTTCCATGCGTCCGAATGTCGAGTGGAAGTTGTGCTGGGAAAATGAGCTGCAACTGGCCGACCATGTCGAACTCTCCGACTTTTTTCGAAAGACCTATGGACGGACTGGCGCCTTCAACGCGGAGCCATTCGAAGGCGGCCGCAGTTGGGCCGGCGCGAGGCCGGAATTCCGCGCAATCGGCTACGACGCGCATGGGGTAGCGGCTCACATCGGCATGCTGCGGCGCTTCATCAAAGTTGGCGAGGTCGACTTGATCGTCGCTGAATTGGGCCTGTACGCGGTTCGTCCGGATCTTGAAGGGCTCGGAATCGGTTTTTCGATGCGCGTGGCGTACCCAGTGCTCCATCAGTTGGGTGTTCCATTCGCTTTCGGCACGGTTCGGCACGCGCTGCGAAACCATGTCGAAAGATTCTGCAGAGCCGGCCTCGCGAACATTGTGTCGGGCGTTCGCGTACGGTCGACCCGTCCAGATGTGCATCCCGACCTGCCGCCCACGCGCCTGGAAGACGTACTCGTGTTGGTTTCGCCGATCGGACGCTCGATGGACGAGTGGCCGTCTGGTACCCTGATCGACCGGAACGGTCCGGAACTATGAAGCCTCTGGACTACATATGCGAAGGGCAGAGTGACAATGCCGATCGCATTGCAGAGCGCAGCGTCTATCTGACGTTTGACGACGGTCCCAATTCATTTTTCACACCGCAGATACTCAATGTGCTGGCGCAACATCAGGTGCCGGCGACCTTCTTCGTTGTTGGGGCCTACGCGGCCGACGAGCCGGAACTCGTTCGCCGAATTATTACAGACGGCCACGGTATAGCCAACCACACGATGACTCATCCGGACCTAGCTAAATGCGGGTCCGTCGAAGTCGACTGCCAGATAGTTGAGGCAAACAGAGTCATAGGGATGGCTTGCCCGCAGGCCATGGTTCGGTACTTTCGTGCACCCTATGGCATCTGGACCGAAGAAGTAATCGCTGCATTAGCGGGTGAGGCATTGGCGCCCGTCCATTGGTCCATTGATCCACGCGACTGGTCTCGCCCCGGCGTTGACGCCATCGTCGACAGAGTGCTCGCCGATATCCGGCCGGGCGCAATCGTGCTGTTGCACGACGGGTGCGCTCCCGACGAATTGCAACCAGGCAATCAAGCCAGTCTGCGCGACCAGACGGTGACAGCGTTGTCACGCCTAATTCCAGAATTGCACGGCCGCGGATTTGTAATCCGATCACTTCCTCAACATCCCTGAACAAACAGAGATCCTATGGACCTTCTCACCACAGCCAGTACTGTTGCCGTTTCGTCTTATGCGGTGCTCTCGACTGTTTACAGAGGCATGCAAGCGGTCTACTCCCAACCGGAAAATGTTACGCCGCCGTCGGAAAGCTTGTTCGGATCCGACCGTTGGCCGAGCGTGGATGTCATTATCCCCTGCTACAATGAGGACCCGCGCACACTCGCGGCGTGTTTAGCTTCCATTGCAAATCAAGATTACTCCGGAACATTTCAGGTCTATCTGGTTGACGACGGTTCTGGAAATCGTAATGCCGTCATCCCGGTACATCACGCCTACGAGGGCGACCCGAGATTCAATTTCATTCTGCTCCGCGAAAATGTTGGCAAACGCAAGGCGCAGATCGCCGCCATCCGCCGCTCATCTGGAGATTTCGTGCTCAGCGTCGACTCTGACACGACACTTGCGTCCGACGTCATCACGAAGCTTGCAGTAAAAATGCGGGATTCCATGGTCGGAGCGGCCATGGGCCAGCTGACGGCATACAACCGCAGCGACACTTGGTTGACCCGATTGATCGATATGGAATACTGGCTGGCTTGCAATGAGGAGCGCGCGGCGCAAGGTCGCTTTGGTGCGGTCATGTGCTGCTGCGGCCCATGTGCAATGTACCGCCGGTCTTGTCTCCTTTCTCTGCTGGATCAATACGAGACGCAGCTGTTCAGGGGGAAACCAAGCGACTTCGGTGAAGACCGTCATCTTACGATCCTCATGCTGAAAGCAGGCTTTCGAACCGAGTACGTTCCAGGTGCCGTCGCGGCGACAGTCGTTCCGGACAAGATGGGACCTTATTTGCGCCAACAACTCCGCTGGGCACGAAGCACTTTCCGGGACACGATGCTTGCGCGAGGTCTACTGCGTGGCCTGGATCGCTATCTAACTTTGGATGTGATGGGAGAGAATCTCGGCCCATTGTTGCTCGGCATCGCGGTAGTAACGGCGCTCGGTGAGTTACTATTTTCACATACAGTAAATTGGTGGACGGTGCTGGCTATTGTCACGATGACCATAATCAGATCTACGGTGTTATCTTTCCGCACTCGGCAGCTTCGATTCATCGGCTATTCAATGCACGCGTTAATCAGGATATTCCTGTTGATCCCCTTGAAGGCTTACGCCCTGTGTACATTGAGCAATAGCGATTGGCTGTCGCGTAAAAGTGTTCCCCTGCCCAACAGCAGCACAAAGGAAATCACAAGCGCGATGCCGCTTGGCGGAGCAAATGCTGCGGGCAATTCTGGAATTGCGGAGTCACTTCATACTGCAGATCTTTCGCTCACAGCTAGTGAAGTCTGACGGCCTTGCAGCGCCGAGTGACCGAGTAAGTTGTGTCAGTCGACACGGGGTGAAGCTTGTCGAGTTACCTATGGTCAGAACGGGGACTATGTGGAAGCGACACGTGGCATCTTGACGTTATTCTTTGGCGGAAGCGATACACACGTCGCTCCGGCCGCGACTTTCCAAAGGTGTCATCTCAAGGCGGTGGCCTGCTCTGAACCAGAATTCGCAAGTAAGCTGCCGGTGGCCAATCGGACTCATTCCGCTTGAGATAGACGCATGTCCAATGTAGCAATCGACCTTACCGGCGTAACCAAATTATTCGGAAACAAGCTCGTTGTGGACGGGCTGTCCTTCACCGTTGCATCGGGAGAGTGCTTCGGTCTGCTGGGGCCTAACGGCGCAGGCAAGAGCACGATTGCGCGTATGCTCCTCGGTATGACCCGGCCTGACGCGGGTGATATAACAGTCCTCGGTCTACCAGTGCCGGCACGCAGCCGCTTGGCCCGCAAGGGCATAGGCGTGGTCCCGCAGTTCGACAATCTCGACCTGGAATTTACGGTACGTGAGAACCTGTTGGTGTTCGGGCGCTACTTCGGCATGAGTACAAGAGAGATCAACGCCGTCATCCCACGGCTGCTCGAGTTCGCTCGCCTTGAGAGCAAGGCGGATTCACGTGTCGGCCTGCTATCCGGCGGGATGAAGCGGCGCCTGACGCTGGCACGTGCTCTGATCAACGACCCCCAGTTGCTTGTGATGGATGAGCCCACGACCGGCCTCGACCCGCATGCCCGCCATCTGATCTGGGAGCGACTTCGTTTCCTGCTGGCGAGCGGAAAAACGATCATTTTGACCACCCATTTCATGGAAGAGGCTGAGCGGCTTTGTGATCGGCTGTGTGTTCTCGAGCGGGGACGCAAGATCGCCGAGGGCAGTCCTCATGCGCTGATCGACGAGTACATTGGGTGCAACGTGATCGAGATCTTCGGCGGTAATCCACAGGAGCTGATTTCGCTGATCAGACCGTACGTTCAGCGTGTCGAGGTAAGCGGCGAGACGCTCTTTTGCTATGCGCCTGAGCCGGAGGATGTGCGCATCCAGCTTCGCGGTCGAGCGGGTCTGCGTATTCTAGAGCGTCCACCCAGTCTGGAGGACGTTTTCTTGCGGTTAACCGGACGTGAGATGGAGAAGTGAGCAATGGGTGAACGTTTTGCGGCCGCTCTACCCGCCAACGCCTGGAACTGGATGGCGGTGTGGCGCCGCAATCATCTGGCATGGAAGAAGGTGGCATTTGCTTCAATGCTCGGCACCCTTGCTGATCCGATGATTTACCTTTTCGGGCTCGGCACTGGCCTTGGACTGTTGGTAGGCCGCATCGAAGGTGCATCCTACATCGCCTTTCTGGCAGCCGGCATGGTTGCGACGAGCGCGATGACAGCATCAACCTTCGAAACAATTTACGCGGTTTTCGGTCGAATGCGCGATCAGGGCACTTGGGAAGCAATCCTGCACACACAACTTACCCTCGGCGACATCGTTCTCGGTGAATTGACCTGGGCAGCCACAAAGGCTTTTCTGGCCGGTACGACAATTGCGATTGTTGCGGCCGCGCTAGGTTATGCCGCGTGGACGTCGGTTCTCTACGTGCTACCGGTCGTCGCTCTCACCGGATTCGCCTTTGCGAGCCTGGCCATGCTCGTCATCGCGCTCGCGCCCAGTTATCACTATTTTATTTTCTATCAGACGCTTGTCATCACACCCATGCTGTTCCTTTCGGGCGCGGTTTTTCCAGTCGGCCAATTGCCAGGAGTGTTTCAGCAGATTGCGGCCTTCTCGCCCCTGGCGAATTCTATCGAGCTAATCCGTCCGGTGATGCTCGGCCGCCTGGGCGACAATGTAGGGCTGCATATAGGCGCACTTTGCATGTTCGCTGTATTGCCTTTTTTTCTGTCGGCTGGACTGTTTCATCGACGACTAATGCGTTGACGCTTGCTTACACCCATTAACCAGAAGGAGGTCCGCAATGCCGGATGCAAACTGCCCACAGCGGCCCGGAGGCATGCGTATGCTAGGAATCGCGAGTGGTACAACGCCGAAGCCGGGCGCCACCCAGCCGCTGCAGGCACCCGCCCAGCTTCGCGACCACACCTCGAAGAACAGGCTGGATGGTGAGGCGCGGACCCACCCGGAGCGTTCAATCGATAGCAGCCAAGCTTCTTGTGCGCGTCCACAGACCGTCGCGGCCATTATTTAGTTGGATACACATGCAATGACCCACAACGAAGCAACTCTTGAGCCTTTTGTGATCCTTGCTATGCCAAGGACCGGAACACACTATTTAGAAGAATTGCTAAACGAGCATCCGACCGTTTTGAGTAACGGTGAGTTGCTAAACGAATATGATCCCAATTGGCCCAGCACTGATCGCCTGCTAGGCACGGATCGCGAGCTTCTTGAGCTTGCCTATGTGCGCTGCCCTATGCGCGACTACAAGAATGTGACGCATCTTGGATGCAAGATCAATGAACCTCAGTTTCGCGAGCGTCCCGCATTCTTTGCGGAACTGGCTCGTTGGCCAGCACTCAAGGTCATCCTTGTTGTTCGCCGAAACGTATTGGAATCGCTCCGATCCTTTGTGCAGGCCAGGGAAAGCGGTCACTGGCTGAAGTTCAGCTGGGACAACGATACCGCTCGGCCACCGAGCGTCAGGTTGTCAATCGCCGACTGTGAGGCTTATTTCAAAGCCGCCGACGATTTTCACGCTCGCGTTATGGACTCCTTCACGTCGACCAACCTGCTTGTAATGGAATACGAGAGCCTACTTCACGAACCTGCCCAATGCCTGGGAGCGGTTTGGGATTTCCTGGGCGTTCCAGCGCTTGAGCCATCAGATAACGCCATCCTGCAGCGCCAGGAAACGCGACCGCTGGATCAAACGGTGGAGAACTTTGACGAGTTGCGGATTCACTTCGCACGGGGACCTTATTCAAGATTTTTTGACCTCGGAGATTCAATGCGCTCCTACGCTTAATCGCTTGTACCGCGTGCTCTGATGGGCGTGTAGGATATCCTGCAGTTTGCGCGCATTCCGTCGCAAAACTGACAAACCAAAGTCACCAAGACGACAGAGATATCGGCCGGCAGTCGATCTGCGGCAGACATCAAAGACACGGCCGCAAGGCGACCTGGTCAATTCCCTCTCTGGCGAAGCACTTCTTCAGACGCGATCTTTGGCGAGCCTTGAGTGCAAATTCCGGCAAAGGTGGAGGGTTCCAGTGCGCAACCCGCACCAATCTCGCTGGACGGGACAGGCCTCCAGTTGGCACGGCGCTTGCTCCGAGATGACAGCAGCGCTCGACCGGAGCGCAGCATGGGAGAAGGAGGAGCCCCCACCCCGATCCGGTCAGGGAGAGAGAAACGGTGTTGGTTCCAAGAGTCCCCCGCGCGATCGCAGCGCCCCGCAAGCCCCATTTTGCCCGGACCTACGTGCAGGTGCTTGCCGCCATAGTCCTGGGAGCCGCAATTGGCTACCTCTATCCGGAAACCGGCCAGAGCCTGAAGCCGCTCGGCGATGCCTTCATCAAAGTCGTCAAGATGATTATCGCACCTGTCATCTTCCTGACAATTGCGACCGGCATTGCCGGCATGAGCGATCTGCAGAAGGTCGGCCGAGTTGCCGCCAAGGCGATGGTTTATTTCCTCACCTTCTCGACACTTGCACTCGTTGTCGGACTGATTGTCGCGAATATCGTTCAACCTGGCGCCGGCCTCAACATCGATCCGGCCTCGCTCGATGTCCAAGCCGTTAAGGGCTATGTGGCCACGGCTCACGAGCAGTCCGTGACCAGCTTCCTGATGAACATCATCCCGTCAACGATTGCCAGTGCCTTCGCGGAAGGCGACATCCTGCAAGTCCTGTTCTTCTCGGTCCTGTTCGGCATTGCTTTGGCGATGACCGGAGAGACGAGCAGGCCGGTCGTTACCTTTCTCCAGGCGCTTACCGCCCCCATTTTTAAGCTCGTCGGCATTCTGATGAAGGCTGCACCCATCGGCGCCTTCGGCGCAATGGCCTTTACGATCGGCAAATACGGAATCGGTTCGGTGGCCAACCTCGCGATACTGGTCGCGACGTTCTATCTTACCGCCTTCCTCTTCGTGTTCGGGGTTCTCGGCGCGGTCTGCCGCTACAACGGCTTCTCGATCTTTTCTCTCGTCCGCTACATCAAGGACGAGCTGCTGCTTGTCCTGGCAACGTCCTCCTCGGAGGCCGCGCTGCCCTCGCTAATGGAGAAGATGGAGAAGGCCGGCGCCGCCCGTTCGGTCGTAAGTCTCGTCATCCCTACTGGATACTCATTCAATCTGGACGGTACCAATATCTACATGACGATCGCCGCCCTCTTCATCGCCCAGGCGACGAACACAGATTTGTCAATTGCCGATCAGATCCTCCTGCTGCTAATTGCGATGCTTTCCTCGAAGGGTGCGGCAGGCGTCACCGGCGCCGGCTTCATCACATTGGCCGCTACTCTCTCTGTCGTGCCGAGTGTTCCCGTTGCCGGAATGGCTCTAATTCTTGGCGTGGACCGCTTCATGTCGGAATGCCGCGCGCTGACGAATTTAGTCGGTAATGCGGTGGCATCGCTCGTTGTCGCTCGCTGGGAAGGCGAATTGGACCAGTCACGGATGGAAACCGCTTTCCGCGGTTAGGGTTACATCAAACTGGCTCCCCGCAAGCAAGATCGCAACAGCGCGACGTGTAAGTAGCGGCCTTGACACAACAGTCGAATTGCCAGCCTCCAAAGAGCGCTGGAAATAGAGTACTAACGCAGTGAGTAATACAACACCATGAAGCCCCTAAGCAAACGAACGGTTCACGGAGACTCATCTGGGTGCGCATGGAGCGCTGTTCGTCGAATGCGCTATCCGCGGGGTGGGGGAACTATTTCAGCTTGCCGCCCCAAGCCGTCGCGGGAGCGCACCGGATGATGGAGGACCGGCCGATCAGAATCGCTAGGGGAAAGCGCGTCACAATAGCCGATCTCGCCCGCGAAGCCGGAGTCAGCGTAGCAACAGTCGATCGGGTTCTGAACGTCCGCCTTCCGGTGCGAGAGGAGACCGCCCAGCGGGTCCATGCGGCCGCGCACGCGATCGGCTATCATGCTGCCGGTCTCATCAAACAGCGCTTGCAGCAGCACCTGCCGCACTACAAGCTGGGCTTCATCTTGAGAAAACCTACCCACGATTTCTACCAAGATTTCGCTCGCAAGATCGAAGAGTCGGTCAGTATGGCTAAATCCTTCCACGGCCTTCCGATCATCGAGTTCGCGCAGTCACATTTGCCGCGTGACCTGCTCCCGCTTCTTAAGGACCTTGGGAGCCGCTGCCAGGCGATCGCCATGGTGGCGGCCGATCACCCGAAAATCACAGCATCAGTCGAGGAGCTCAAGGCGAAAGGTATCCCGGTATTTTCGCTGCTATCCGACTTCGCCGATGGCGTGCGCGAGGGCTACATCGGCCTCAACAACAGCAAGGTCGGACGGACTGCCGCTTGGGTGTTTTCCAAGGCCGCAAAACGGCCCGGCAAGGTGGCGGTGTTTGTCGGAAGCCATCGCTTCCAGGCGCATGCGACGCGGGAA
>NZ_RZPL01000290.1:0-6492 GCF_004022805.1 Mesorhizobium sp. M7A.F.Ca.CA.002.04.1.1
CATCGTGCCGCCGAACTGCCTGTCTGGCTGCACAGATACAATTGGCATCGTCCACATGGCAGCCTAAAGTCAAAAACGCCTATCAGTCGCCTCGCCCTGATCGAGGACAACCTGTTGAAGCTCCACATCTAGGGCATGCGAAAATAGAAAATAACGGGCAAAAAGATGCGCCTTTTCCGACTCCGAGCCTAGATGGTTGAAAGCCTCGAAGTACTCCTTCGTCCGCTCGAGGAGATCTCCCGCATAAAGCGCCAACGGCTGTGACACGGTGACCCTCGGGCGCGCCTTGACCTTCGGCGTCTCAGGTCCACTCTTGGCCATCTCAGATTATCGGCTTAATTCCGGTGCCGGTATGCGACAAAGCCGAACAGAGTAGCCGCTGCGACGTTGAAGATTGCCCACAGCTCGCGCGGCAAATGAACCGGCATGAACGGGTTGAAGATCGCTGCCGCTCCAAACAGCGCCCAAGCCAGGGTGCGATTTTCAGGGCCTGATCGCCACACCATGGCTCCGCAGTAGATCCCGGCGAAAAAGACCACCACGCGGAGGAATTGGTAATAGCCGTACGGCCATGGCGCTACCGCCAGCAGCGAGGCAATAGCTACACAGATGCAGACCAACCGGACCGTTCCGGCCGGCGTCGAAAAGCATTATTTTCAGCAAACTTGATCCTCAAACGCCCAGC
The DNA here is from genome assembly GCF_004022805.1 of Mesorhizobium sp. M7A.F.Ca.CA.002.04.1.1. Classification (NCBI taxonomy): domain Bacteria; kingdom Pseudomonadati; phylum Pseudomonadota; class Alphaproteobacteria; order Hyphomicrobiales; family Phyllobacteriaceae; genus Mesorhizobium; species Mesorhizobium sp. M7A.F.Ca.CA.002.04.1.1. Next base: position 686 of record NZ_RZPL01000290.1, read on the forward strand.
ACGGTTGTTAGTGGAGTTTCGGCGCCCGCCATATATTTGAAAAGCCAGATTGCCCAAGTGATCGGCCAAATGAACGCCAACATCGCATCCAGGCTCAAGTTAATCAGGATTTTTACGACCACTGATGCATGGCCCTGCCATGTGTCGACGACATTCATCACGTAGGTGATCGGCCCGCCCAGCATGAAGAGGAGGCCCAGCGGAGCTGACATGATGTTCTTCAGCATGTTTGTGTCCCTCAGAAAGGCGTGACCTTCAGTGACAGTGATACGCGCCGGTCTTATGGTTGGTATGGCAACCGTTGGCATCAGTGCCGCCACTGTGTGCAAACGCGCCGGTCGCGCAAGCGATTATTGCAGCGGCCATAGCCGCGAGAAATGTTGTTTTCATTTTATTGCCCTCCCAAAGTATTTCAGACAGAGCACTATTGCCGGTCGGGCACAAGCTGCTCGTGGCACTGTGAACACAAATAGGATAGATGCTCCTCTGTGCAGGCCAAGATCGGGCGAGGAGAATACTTTGGATGGATTGCGATTGATGCACGTCCCGTTGGCGATCCTGCTGACATGGCCAAGGGTGGCGACGGCAAATGAATGCCTCTCGAAGTACACCAAGACCGACGTCTGCGCCTACGCAAAAAAAATGCAAACCGAAATGGCTCCAGCATTGCCCATGCTGATCAGTTCGAACATCTCCGTTCGGAGCATCATCGCAATCGGGCCAAGGATCGTTTTCAACGCCACCTGGGCTCAGACCGATGCGGAAGTAGACGCCAAATTGTTGGCTGCTGGCGTCTCGCGGCCGGTCTATGTCCAGAAGATCGATGAAATGACCAAAAACTATGTCTGTCGTGCGGAGGAACTATCTGCCTTCGTTCGCCTGGGCGGTGAGATCCAGTACACGTATACGACTGTGGATAATTTCCCAGTCGCGAACCCGCTCGTAGCACTCTGTCCTTAGAGCATCGCAGCACGGCTCATGACATGACTAGTCGCGGCCGATCAACCAGTTGATCAGCAGCCATGATCATTTGTTGGAACTCAATTGAGCCTGATCCGCACTAGCAAGTGGATAGAAGTGAATGTGCGGTTGCCCTTTAGCTCTACTATGCATAGAAACCACTCTGCCGGGGGGCGTAAAGTTGGGGTTGTGAGTGCGTGGGCTCTAAATTCGAAAAACTAAATAAGTTGCGTGACTCACTGCGAGAATCCAACCACGATTTTCGGGCGAGCACTCAGCTATTCAACAGCCTGGACCCTGCCAAGATCGACGGCGACCTGGATGTCATTAACCGCGGAAAGCAGCGCGGCGAGGTGAACCAACCCCCGAAAACGGCAAAGAATCTCGACGATGTCGAACATGCCATCGTGGAACGCGTTGAGGATGAGAAGAAGGCTGCGCATCACACTCTTGAGGACAACCTGCAACTCCTTGGAGGTCGTCTTGCCGGCCTCGATTTCGAGGAACAATTCGGTCTAATCCGTCAGACGAATGCCGCTAGCGTTTCGGACTTCAAAGCCTCGGTCGCCGTGGGCCTCGATGAACTTCACGGCCTGAGAAGGGCCCTGAACGACGCCGAAAAAGAGCATGCATGGTTTAAGGAGAAGCACGGTCTCGTTCGTGCCGCGCGTGTGCAGCACGGTGCCGCTCACATTTTCCGGCTATCGCTTCTGCTATTTCTGTTTCTGGTCGAGACAGCGATGAACGGCAACTTCCTGGCCAAGGGCAATGAGCAGGGATTTTTTGGTGGCATCCTTGAGGCTGCGGCATTCTCTTTCATCAACATCGGGGCGGCTTTGCTCCTGGCGGTTTTCTGCGCTCGTCTCGTCACCCATCGGTCGTTTTTCGTAAAATTCGTTGGGATCATTTCAATCCTTTTCTATATCGGCTTGGCGATTTCGATAAACTTGGCGCTAGCGCACTACCGTGAGGTCAGCGGCTCGCTCGCTGACGGCGCCGGCGCTGAGGTCATCCGTAATATGCTCGCCAATCCAGCGGGTCTCACGGACATCAAGTCCTGGTTGCTGTTTGCGATCGGCCTGATGTTTTCGCTTTTCGCTTTTATCGACGGCTGGTTCGTGCTCGACCCTTACCCAGGCTACACTGGCGTTGAAAATCGGCTCGTTCGACGGCGCGATGACTACATCGATCGAAAGAAGGAACTGATCGAAGAGCTGCAGGATGTCCGCGACGACCACAACGAAAAAGTGGAGGAAATCGTCAAGCAGCTTGGTAGTCGCCGGCGCGAGCACCGCGCGATTGTCGATCATCGATCGAGGCTTCTGGCTCTTTTTGCGCAGCATCAAGACCAATTGGAGCGAGCCTGCAATCAGCTTTTGTCGATGTATCGGGAAGCCAACATCCAGGCGAGGACCGAGCCGGCGCCCAAGCATTTCGGAACGCCCTACAAACTTGATCGCATCAAGCCATACGTCACCGGCGAGCGGGAGTGGAATGAGGGAGATGTTGGCGCATCAATTCGCCAGGCGCAGGAGGAACTCAACGAGCAGGTTCGTCTGATTGGTCAGGAATGCGAACGGGGAATTGAGCAGTACCGAGATCTTGATAAGCTTCACCCGGACAGCGTGAATGTCTAGGCGAACCCGCAGACGCAAGAAAGGCAATGCGGGTACCATTGCCGCGGCCATTGCCCTTGGTGTGCTATCCGTTGCGATGTTGGCCGGCTTCGGCTGGATGTGGACCAGGTCTGGCAATGGCCATATCGACGCCAACACGAATTGCCCATTGGACGGACCCTCCAGCCTGACCGCCGTCCTCATCGACGCCACTGATCCAATTTCGGCAACGACGATGGCTGATCTCAAGAACGAGTTCCGAAAGACCATTGGGCAGGTCGAGCCGGGTGGGTATGTGAGGATTTATACCCTGAGCTCGGCGCCTGGTGAGCTGACGGTGATGTTCGATGGATGCAATCCCGGTGATGGGTCGACCGTCGATAGTTGGACCAACAATCCTGCGCGGCGTCAAAAGAAGTGGGAAAACGCCTTCGGCGATCCTTTGAACAAACTTCCCGATGAAATCCCGAATGCGGCTTCCGCGAGCCAATCTCCGATCATGGCTGGAATTCAGAAAATCAAGCTGTCGCTCTTCGATAGCAGCTTGGCCAAACAGGGCAGTCCCAAGCGATTGGTGGTCGCCTCTGACATGATCGAGCATACGACGATTTACTCGCAGTACCGATCGGGACTGGATTACCAAAAATACCTCAACAGCGCCGCCGACCGCACATATGGGACGTCGCTGGATGGGGTGGGCATCACAATTCTTTATATCGATCGGGCAAAGAAGCCATTTCAGACCCTGGATCACGCGGAGTTCTGGACACATTGGGTCCAGAACCATCACGGCGAGTTCGAAAAGCTGGTTGGCTTGGATGGGTTAAACTGATGGCGAGAGCGCACGACAAACCTTTGCTGGATCATCCACGTCTGCCGGTCGTGGTTTTCGCGGCATTGACACTCGGCGGGTGTGTATTCATCGCCATTGCAAAACTCTCAGGCGTAAATCCGATCGTCGCGGCGGTAGCACCGGCCTGCCTGATGTTTTTCTATCTCGGGGTTTCGATCTTTGCTGGAAAGCTACAACTGCACGACGAGCAGACCGGCGATAACCTCTACTATATGGGCTTCCTGTTCACCCTGACGAGCCTTGGGGTCTCGCTGTTTCAGTTTGGAACGGAAGGCTCAACCGACACGATCGTCCAAAATTTTGGCATCGCGATCACGTCGACGATCACCGGTATTGCTCTGAGGGTTTTCTACAATCAGATGCGGCGCGATCCCGCGGACATTGAGCGAACGGCGAGGCACGAACTTGCCGACATGACACGGCGTGTAAGAGCCGAGATGGAAAGCGTAACCAGGGAGTTCGCCGACTTTCGTCGTGTCAGCCATCAAATGCTCGAAGAGGGCTTTGCAGAGATTGCCGAGCAAGCGGCACGCAATGGGGAGCACATTCGATCTGCCCTGGACAATATTGCCATGGAATCGATCAAGCCTGTCCAAGAGGCGTCTGCCAAGCTCAGTGACGCGTTGCAGCACAATTTCGGGCAAGTCGAAACCCAGTTTGCTTCGATAGCGAACCGCGTTGGAGCTGCAGCGGATTTGCTGGATAAAGCCAACAGCTCGATGTCCAACTCTGTTGGAAAGCTCGGTAATCAAGCCGACAATATGGCTGCCAAGCTGGAAAAGGTGGTTGTTCCTGATGAGGTGCTGAAGAACGATCTGGCGCCGATGGTCAAGCTCCTGGGTAATGCTGTCGCACAATATGCGATAAAAACCGAAACAGCCTCGCAAGAGCAGCAAACGCGGATGACCGGTCTTGCCGACGCAGTGATCAAGGTGGCGACTGGAGTGGAGAGAGCGGCAGCGGCCGCAGAAAAGACCGCAGAAACTGTCCAAGCGCAGCAGCGTTTGACTGAGGAGTTCATGGCTGTGATGCAGAAACACAGCAATGAAACACGCGGCCTCGTCGCAACCCTTACACAACATAGCCTCCCGGCCGTGCGCACTCCCCAGCCTCTGAGCAATGCGATAGCGAACGATGTCGAGCGAGTGGCGGCACCTTCCACTGTTGCCTCCCCTGTGGAGACGCCAATCAAGGTTTCGGATGACACGGAGGGCGACACCTTCCGATCGTTAAGCAGTCCGGCGGAGGTGGAGAAGGGTGAACCGCCAAAGAGAGCAAGTTGGTGGGGCAGGTGAGTGAGGTTAGCGGAACAGCCATTACGTTTGAGCGCAAGGGCTATGGCCGCGGCCTGATACTCGGCCTGACGATGGCTGAGACGATGCTGCTTCTCGTTTTCTGCCTTTTGCTTGCTGCAGGCGCGCTCATCGCCAAGACAAAGAAAGAGGCTGCGGCAGCGCAGAAGATTGCGCAGTCCCTCAATGAGAACGCTCGCAAGCTTGACGAGGAAAACAAGCGGTTGCTGGCTCAGCTGAATGCCATGGTCAAGCCTGCAAGTCGACGCAATGTACCAGATCAAGAATGGCGTGAATTGGTCCGGGCCAAAGAGGCCGCAGAGGCAATCAAAAAAGTGGGACTGACCCTTGAGGAAGCGGTGAAAAGCGCGCCGGCCGCCAAAGTCCTCTCTGACAACGACGTCGACGTTGATCAGGCCAAAGCCATGATCGAGAAGATGAAGGTTCTGCGCGAGCTCGGCTACGTTGGCACGGGCAAGACGTCCAAGGATCTTGCTGACGCACTGAAGAAGGCAAGGAACGAGGCCTCTGCTGACAAGCCACACGATTGGCCACCGATCATCAGTCTTAGCGAGCTCGATGGCTATAATTTCGATACTGGAAGTGCGGAGCTTTCCGGTGGCTTCAAAACGAAGTTGCGGCAGATGTCGAAGACCATTGCTGGAATTGCAACTTCCTATGGTGTGGACGTCATTGAGGTGATTGGCCACACGGACGAGCAGGCGATGTCCGGTGACTCATCGAATATGGACAGAGGCCTTCAGCCCGTACTGGCGCGCAAGATGGACATTGGCACACTCCATCCTGCCGACAATGCCGGGCTTGGATTAGCGCGAGCGATCTCCGTCACAGGCATCCTGCGCGATATGCCGGAACTGAAAGGCTTCACCATCCTGCCAATGTCCGGCGGCCAGTTGATATTGCCTGGCGACCGGCTCACCGACGGCGCACAGGCCGGCGACGTCAAGGCGAGGAGGCGAATTGAGATCAGGGTCAGGCAACGTTCGCGAGAGACAGATATTGGACTGGTTCCGGTACCAAAGTTGTGAGGCGAACTGCCCTTGGGTTTCGCTCACAGGGCTTGGG
>NZ_RZPL01000291.1:0-6464 GCF_004022805.1 Mesorhizobium sp. M7A.F.Ca.CA.002.04.1.1
GCTGTTGCGCATGGACAGAGCCGAGCGGCTTGGCCTGACCTACGAGGAGTACACGCTCGAGATTCTCGAGCGCGGGCGGCACCTCGGGCACGAAGATGCCGACCGCATCAGCGCCATCAAGGCGGCGCGAAAGCGTCGCCGCGCGCGCCATCTGGAGTGACGGCAATGCGCCCGCTTCTATCGCAATCACAGGATATCCCGCACATGAACTCGATCGAGATCGCAACCCTGACCCCGGCTGCCGAGACGCAGGACGGGCTGGCCGAATTGCTGGTCGCAACGGTGGCGGCAGGCGGTTCGGTCAGCTTCATGCATCCGTTGGCGCCGCAGGCGGCGAGGGGTTTCTGGGAGAAATCGCTGGCCGCGGCGGCAAGGGGCGAAAGAGCGATGCTTGGCGCCTGGGACGGCAAAAACCTGGTCGGCACCGTGACCTTGCTGCCCGACTGTCCGCCCAACCAGCCGCACCGGGCCGAGATCGCCAAGCTGATGACACGCACAGACTACCGGGGCAGGGGCGTGGGAACGCGCCTGATGCGGGCCGCCGAGAGCCTTGCGGTGGAGAAGGGCCGCACGCTGCTGGTTCTGGACACGGCAACCGAGGAGGGCGCCTCAGGCCTCTATGAGCGGTTGGGCTTCACGCTGGCCGGTGAGATACCGGACTATGCCCTGAAGCCGCATGGCGGGCTGACCGGCACGCTGATCTACTGGAAGCGGATCGGGCAAATCTCGTAACCAATCATGCCGGCGCGGAGAGGCGCGACAGCAACCACTGGCGGAAATCCTGCTCGGCGCCGGTTAGGCGCGCTGTCGACGCCTTGGTCAGAAAATGGCCCGATGTGCTGGAGAGTTCGAAGTCGGAAAGCCTGACCAGCGTCTTGCTGTCGAGCGCCGCATCGACCAGCGGCCGCGAGCCCAAAAGCACGCCGGCGCCGGCCTTGGCCGCTTCCATGGCGGCAACGAAGCTGTCGAAGCGGTGCGATCGCCTGGGATGGCCGGCCAGCCTGGCGGCAGCGAACCATTCCGCCCACATCTCGCGCGCGCCGGCAACCAGAAGCAGCGGCAAGGAGGTCCAGTCTGCGTCGCCGACCAGACCCGGAGCCGCCACCGGCACAAGCCGCTCGGCGGTCAGCCTGTCGGCTTCGCGGCCGGGGAAGGATCCGTTGCCGAAACGGATATCGAGCACCGAGCCTGGCAGGTCGTAATCGGTAGGGCGATGGATCGTCACCAGGTCGAGCTGGATGCGCGGCAGTGCCTTCGCGAGATCGGGCAGCGCCGGAACCAGCATCAGCAAGGCAAAGGAAATCGGCGCCCGGATGGTCACGGTCTGGACGGCGCGCGGCTCGAACAGTTCCGCGGTGCTGTTGCCGATGGTGGCGAAGGCCGACTGGATGTGGGGGAGGTAGGCTGCCCCCTCCGGCGACAGGGCGACGCCGCGCGCCAGCCGCGAAAACAAACGTGTCTTCAGCCGCTCCTCGAGAAAGCGGATGTGCTGGCTGACGGCCGCCTGGGTGAGGCCAAGCTCGGCTGCCGCCGCGGTGAAATTCGACAGCCGCGCCGCAGCCTCGAAACTGCGCAGCCAGTCGAGCGGCGGCAGGGGTGTGGTTCGAGACATTAGTATATCGTGGTCATTGGCCAAAAAAGGATAATTTGAATTATGCCTCTCGCGCGATCAACATGCAATCGAAACCCTGCGGATCAGCTGCGGGGGACGCAATGGACAGGAACGGATCTCCATGCTCACCCAGGCGCTGATCGGCGACGAAGGTAGAACAATCGAACTTGGCTGGAAGGACGGGTCGCGCAGCCGCTTTCACGCCATGTGGCTGCGCGACAATGCGCTGGACGACAAGACGCGCAGCGCCGGCAATGGCCAACGGCTGATCACCATCCTCGACATTCCCGCCGACACCAGGATCGGCGCGGCATCGCTCAAGGGCGGCGCCCTGGAAGTCAGCTTCGTGCCGGAGCAGAAAACAGTGAGTTTCCCGGCGGCATGGCTGAGTGCCAATGCCTATGATCGTGACGCGGCCCGCCAGCCCGGCTGGACAGACGAGGCCACCGTGCGATGGACCAAGGCCTCGATGCAGAATTCGGTGCCGCGCGCCGGCTATGCTGCGGCCAGCCATGATCGCGCTGTGCTGGGGCAATGGCTGTCGGCGGTGAAAGCCTATGGCTTTGCGGTGATGGACGATCTGCCGGCCGAATCCGGAGCGCTGTGCAAGGTGTCCGATCTGTTCGGCTATATCAGGGAGACCAATTACGGCCGCTGGTTCGAAGTGCGCGCCGAGGTCAATCCGAGCAATCTCGCCTACACCAATCTCGGGCTCCAGGCGCATACCGACAATCCCTATCGCGACCCCGTGCCGACGCTGCAGATCCTGTCCTGCATCGAGAATACGGTTGAGGGCGGCGAATCCAGCGTCGTCGACGGGTTTGCCGTCGCGGCTGCGCTGCAGGCTGAGAACCCGGAAGGCTTCCGGCTGCTGAGCTCATGCCCGGCGCGCTTCGAATATGCCGGCTCTTCCGGTGTGCGGCTGCAGGCGAAGCGGCCGATGATCGAGCTCGGGCCCGATGGCGAGCTGATCTGCATCCGCTTCAACAACCGCTCGCTGGCGCCGACGGTCGACGTGCCCTTCGCCGACATGGAGGCGTACTACGCCGCCTACCGCCGGTTCGCCGAACTGATCGAGGATCCATCCTTCGAAGTGACGTTCAAGCTCGAAGCGGGGCAGGCTTTCATCGTCGACAACACGCGCGTCATGCACGCCCGCAAGGCGTTTTCCGGAACCGGCAAGCGCTGGCTGCAGGGCTGTTACGCCGACAAGGATGGCCTGCTGTCGACGCTCGCGTCGATAGAACACGGGTTCAAGGAGGCGGCGGAATGAGCGGCCAGGATTTGAACGCGGACAATATCGTCGAATTCATTGCCGACATCTTCGAGCGCCGGGGTGCGGAATCCTACCTCGGCGAACCCGTCACCATGTCGGAGCACATGCTGCAGGGCGCCTGGTTCGCCGAAAAGGACGGCGCGCCGGACGAGCTGGTGGCGGCGGCGCTGCTGCACGACATTGGCCATTACACCAGCGAGTTCGGCACCTATTCGCCCGAGGATGTCGAGGACAAGCATCATGACGAAGCCGGCGGCGAAGTGCTGGCGCCGTTCTTTCCACCTGTCATCGTCGAATGCGTCAGGCTGCATGTCGCCGCCAAGCGCTATCTCTGCGCCACCGATCCGACCTATTTCGGCAGGCTGTCGCCGGCCTCGGTGCATACGCTGTCGCTGCAGGGCGGGCCGATGAATGCCGAGGAGGTGGCCGAGTTCCGCAAGAACCCGTTCCATGAGGAAGCGGTCCGGGTCCGCATCTGGGACGAGAGCGGCAAGATTGCCAACATGAAGACGCGGACGTTTCGCGATTACGTGCCGCTGTTGCAGCGGGTGGTGACGCAGTTCGCGGCGGGTAAGCCGGCGTAATTCCCTCAAAGGAAGGAGGCAGGGTGCAAGCCCTGCCTTCTTTCTTCCGGCTTCGCCGGAATCGCGCTCGCCTACCCCTTGTGATGCACCTGCTGCAGCCCGTAGACCGGCGTCGCCAAGCCGGCCTGCCTGGCCTTCAGCTGCAGCGCCAGGAATTGTGAATAGTGGCGTGACTGGTGCAGGTTGCCGCCGTGAAACCACAGCGCTTCCTGCTGTGTAGGCTTCCACATGTTGCGCAACTCGCCTTCCCAGGGGCCGGGATCCTTGGTGGTGTTCGAGCCGAGGCCCCAGCATTTGCCGACCTTGTCGGCGGTTTCGCGCGATATCAGATCGGCGGCCCAGCCGTTCATCGAGCCGTAGCCGGTGGCGTAGACGATGAGGTCCGCAGGCAGTTCCGACCCGTCGCTGAGCAGGACCGAGTGCTGCTTGATCTCTTCGACGTCGACGCCACTCTTCAGCTTGATCGAACCATCGATGACCAACTGCGATGCGCCAACATCGATGTAATAGCCAGAGCCGCGCCTGAGGTACTTCATGAACAGGCCGGACTCGTCGTCGCCCCAGTCGAGCATGAAACCGGCCTTTTCCAGTCCCTTGTAGAATGCCGCATCGCGTTTCTTCATCTCGGCATAGGCCGGGATCTGGAACTCGTGCAGGATCTTGTAGGGCAGCGAAGCGAAGATGAGATCGGCCTTGGCGGTGGTGATGCCATTCTGCAGCGCCTGCTCCGAATAGAGCGAACCCAGTCCGATTTCCATCAACGTGTCGGACCTGGAGATATGGGTACTCGAGCGCTGCACCATGGTCACGTCGGCGCCGGCTTCCCAAAGTGCGGCAGCGATGTCATGGGCGGAATTGTTGGATCCGATGACAACGGCCTTTTTGCCGGCATAGGCGTCGGGACCCGGATGCTTCGACGAGTGGTGCTGATCGCCCCTGAAGGTCTCCATGCCCTTGAATTTCGGCAGATTGGCTTTGCCGGACTGTCCGGTCGCCAGCACCAGTTGCTTCGGCTTCAGCGTGATGTCCTTGCCGTCACGGTGGACGACAACGGTCCATTCCTTCGTCTTGTCGTCATAGGAAGCGCTTTTGGCCTCGGTCGAGGACCAGTAATTCAGCTCCATTACCTTGGTGTACATTTCCAGCCAGTCGCCGATCTTGTCCTTGGGCGAGAAGACCGGCCAGTTCTTGGGGAAATCGATATAGGGCAGATGGTCGTACCAGACCGGGTCATGCAGGCAGAGCGACTTGTAGCGCTTGCGCCAGCTGTCGCCGGCACGCTCGTTCTTCTCGATGATGATGGTCGGCACGCCAAGCTGCCGCAGCCGCGCGCCGAGCGCGATACCGCCCTGGCCGCCACCGATGATCACCGTATAGGGCTGCGTCTTGAAGCCGAGCTCGGCGGCTTCCCTCTCGCGCTCTTCCTTCCATGTCGGACGGTTCTTGCCCGAGCCGTGCCTGGCGCCCATCGGCCGCGCGAAGCCTGCCGGCTCCTCGTGGCCTTTCAGTTCGGCCATGGTGGTCAGCAGCGTCCAGATCTTGCCGTTCTTCAGCCTGATATGGCCGAAGCCGCGTGCCGCCTCCGTCTCGAAGCTGATCCAGCCCTCGATCAGTTCGCCGCTCTCGGTCGCGTCCTCGCCCTTGGCGATGGCGAAGTGCGATGGCCTGGTGTTCGACAACTGGCTTTTCAGCATGTCGCGGACCTGGTCGCGGCCTTCCATGGTCTTGATGTTCCAGGTGAAGGTAACGAGGTCGCGCCAGTAGCAATCTTCTTGAAAGCAATCGACCGCCTTCTCGATGTCATCGGCAGCAAGCGCGGCGCCGAACTGGTCGAGTACGTCAGACAGTTTCTTGCTAGAGGGCTTGTCGAGCATCAGGTTTCCTCCCGTGAAATCCAGATCGTCATGGTGATGGCTCCGACGGGCTTGCCGCCGGACGATCAAGTATCGTCAGAGATGGCGGCCCTCGTCACGCCCCACCATAGTTTCCAGCGGTTTCAATGGTTTATTCGCAAAATGGGATCACCCGGCGGTTTCGCAATCGCCCGGGCGCCGGAAACGACCGTCCCATTTGTGAATGCCGCGCCGGTCGCGCAAAGTTGATGGTCAAATGCCGCAATGCGGTCACCGGGGCCGATGACAACCGATCGGTGAGAAGCCGGGAAGCGGTGGCGGGCAGCAGGGCGGTTCCCGGGATTTTCTGGATGCGGAACTCTGGAGCCCGTTATGATTATCATATCCTTTTTCCAAGCGTCTTCACGCCACTCTCTCGGCCGGCGTGGACGTGCTGCAGCAATGGCCGCGGTCATGGCCTTGAGTGCGACGCTGACCGGCCCGCTGATGCTGCCCGGAACACAGGCGCATGCGGCGGAAATTTCCGTCACCGTCCGCGAAAGGCTTTCGAACTATGGCGGATGGCGAACCTCCAGCCGCTTCGGCGATGTCTGGGTTCCCTCGGTGCATACCCAATGGCGGCCCTACACCGAAGGCAGGTGGGTCTGGACTGACAATGGCTGGTACTGGCAGTCCACCGAGCCATTCGGCGATGTCGTCTATCACTATGGCCGCTGGGCGTATGATCCCGATTTCGGCTGGGTGTGGATCGCCGGCGATCAATGGGCGCCAGCCTGGGTGGTCTGGCGTCAGGGCGGCAATGATGTCGGCTGGGCTCCGGCGCCGCCCGACGTCGGTGCCGCCTTCGACGACGCCTGGTGGTGTTTCGTGCCGGTGGCGGCGATCGGCGCGGTGGATCTGGTCAGGGTGGTGCGGCCGGTTCAGGAGAACGTCGTCATCGTGCGCAACACGACATTCATCAACCAGACGGTCGTGGTCAACAATGCGCCACGCGTGCGGCTTGGCAACCAGGTGGTTGCAATCAATGCCGGACCCCGGCTGCAGCAACTCCCGAAGCCCGTCATGGAATCGATCAAGGCGGCAAAACTGGTTCCTCCGCTCAAAGGCGTGTTTGCCAGTGCACGTCTCGATGCTTCCAG
>NZ_RZPL01000292.1:0-6456 GCF_004022805.1 Mesorhizobium sp. M7A.F.Ca.CA.002.04.1.1
CACAGCCTCCCAACCCGTCCAGTCCGTCAGCCAGCTCAGTGGATCGGCACCAGCCCGGCCAGTTCGCGCATGTCGTCGAACAGGATGCCGCCGGCCTGGATAAGGCCGTCGCGGTCGGAATAGGGATCGGCGTGATAGGAAAACACCCGCATGCCGGCCGCGATGCCGGCCTGCGTGCCAGCGACGCTGTCCTCGATGACGATGCAGTCGGCAGGTGCAAAGCCCACGGTTTTCGCAGCATGCAGGAACAGGTCCGGAAACGGCTTGCCGCGCGCGACCATCGTCGAGGAAAACATCGCGTGTTCGAACAGCGGCAACAGCCCGGTCTGGCCAAGTGTGATGTGCATCTTCGACACCCGGGCCGAGGTGGCGACGCAATAGGCGATCCCGGCTGACCGCACGGCCTCGACGAATTCGCGGACATAAGGGATTGCTTCGACGCCGTGGGCGAACAGGTCTGGCAGGCCGGCGTTCCAGCGATCGACAAAATCGGCGCCAAGCCTGACGCTGGTCTTTTCTTCGATCTCTTTCTGCACCGACGCCATGCTGCGGCCGGAGAAATTCTTGCGGCAATATTTGAAGCTTGTCGGATAGCCGGCAGCGGTCAGCCATTCGGCAAGGCGCCGATTGGCCAGGTTCTCCGTATCGACCAGGATCCCGTCGCAGTCGAAGATGACAAGTTTAGGCAGTTCAGGCATCAGGCGGTGCCGGTCGATCCGAACCCGCCCGCGCCGCGCGCCGTGCCGCCGGCCAGGTTGCGCTCTTCCACGGCGGCTTGCGTCACCGCGGCAAAAACGATCTGGGCGATGCGCATGCCGCGCGTCACGGCAAAGTCCTCATCGCCGAGATTGATCAGCAGGACCTTCACCTCGCCGCGATAGTCGCTGTCGATGGTGCCGGGCGTGTTGAGGACGGTCAGCCCATGCTTGAAGGCAAGGCCCGAGCGCGGCCGCACCTGGCCTTCCATGCCTTCGGGAATTTCCAGGATCAGCCCGGTCGGCACCAGAGCGCGTTTTCCGGGCAGGATCAGCAGCGGCCGGTCGTCCGGCACCGCGGCGCGCAGATCCATGCCGGCAGCACCGGTGCTTTCATAAGCAGGAAGGGGAAGTCCTTCAGCATGCGGCAACCTGACGAAGCCGACGGTCGGACCGATGACGGAGGGAGTTTGAAGGGCTGCGCGCATAAAATCGATCCTATCGGCGCGAACGGCGATTCGGTCAACTCGCCCGCAAGCCTATCAACGGCTTTCTTTCAGGCATCAGTATGGCCTGAGGTGTGTTGAGATTCAGGTCAGGCCGAGTCGAAACCCGTCGTTTGCAGGCCGGCATCACCTGAATATCGACATATCTTAGCGCACTTCCATCGGAACCACCGTCGTCTCCTTGATCTCTTCCATCACGAAAGAGGCGGAAACATCAGACAGCGCCACCTTGGCGATCAGCCGCTGGTAGAGCCGGTCATAGGCCTTCACGTCGGCGACGCGGGCGCGCAGAACGTAGTCGAGGTCGCCGGACATGCGGTAGACGCCGATGATCTCGGGAAAGCCGGTCACCGCCGCCCGGAATCTCTGCAGCCACTCCGGATCGTGGTTGGACGTGCGGATCAGGATGAAGACGGAAAGGCCAAGCCCGAGCTTTTCGGCATCGACCAGCGCCACCCTGCCGGTGATGACACCGGCCTCCTCCAGCCGCTTCACCCGGCGCCAGCAGGCATTGCGCGACAGCGCCACCCGTTCCGACAACTGGTCGACCGACAGCGTGCCGTCGCGTTGCAACTCGGCGAGCAATTTCCGGTCGATTTCGTCAATTTCCAGCGCCATGTGGGATATTTGTTCCATGCATCACCGAAATACAAGGACATTTTGAGACCGATGAACCGGCGAAGCATGTCAGGATACTCATATCAGGAACTTCAAGCGCTGAAGGGGAACCAGCATGTCGGTCGCAAGGATTTTCACCTCTCATCCGGCCAAGGTCGGCGAAACCTATTTCAGCCACATGGGCTTTGCCGCCTGGTTTTCGTCGCGCCTGTTGATGGCGGCCGGCGCCGCGCTCGTTCATGCTTTCTTGCCATTTCTGTTTGAAACTACCGCCAGCCGAATCGTTCGCGAGCTTTACGAGCGGACGCACAACAGAGGCACGCACGCGACCAAGGAGCCTGCGGCTCTTCCGGATCGCGCCTAGGCGATCCCGCCATCGAGCTTCGTCACCATGACCAGGGACGGGATCAACATTCGGCCTTTTGCTCCGGCCGTGGCGAAGCTGGCGTTGGCCGGGTAGTTGCAAATTGCGGCAACGCCGCGGGCCAGCGCCCCCCTCTGTCCTGCCGGACATCTCCCCCTCAAGGGGGGAGATTGGATGTCGCGACGGCTTTCGCCAATCGCCGACCTTGCGGGACTGAGCGAGGCGCCGAAACTGCCAATCTCCCCACTCGAGGGGGAGATGTCCGGCAGGACAGAGGGGGGCGCCGTAGGGCGTTAACCTATACAGACATCGGCCGACGCTGCCGTCCGTCCGGGTTATTGAGCAAACCGTCCCAACCCGTAAGGCGCGAGCAGCGGATCGCGCTCGCCATCAAGGATTTCGCGAGCGGCAAACAGGCCGACGGCCGGCGCCAGCGTGATGCCGGAATGCATGACGCTGACATAGACGCCGTCCATGCCCTCGGCGCGGCCGATGATCGGAAAACCGTCGATCGGCGTCGGCCGGTAACCGACCGTGTGGAAATCGAGCGCCAGCCCGTCTCCGCCGCGCAGGCTGGCTTTCAGGACCGCGACCAGTTCGCTGGCGGTGGCTTGCGCATCCATGCCGGGGTCGGCGCCGCCGAAATCGGAACCGGCGATGATACGGCCCTCGGCGGTCTGGCGCATATGCAGCCGCTCGGCCAGCACCAGTCCGTTCAGCAGTTTCTCGTAGGGCCGCGAGTGGACGATCAGGCCAGGTGGCGTCTCGAGCGGCAGATTTATGCCGGCGGTGGCGGCAATGCCCGCCGAGCCGACGCCGGCCGCGATCAACACCTCGTCGGTGGCAAGCAGCCCATGCGATGTGTCGACGCCCGAAATCCTGCCGCCTGTCTGGACAAGCGCCGTCACCGTGCTGGAGATGATCCGCGCGCCGCGTCGTTCGGCATCGGCCAGCAGCGCCTTCGTTGCCGCGACCGGCTCGGCAACGCCCTCTTCGGCGACATGCAAAGCGACGTCCGGGAGTTGGGTGAGATTAGGCTCTATACGGGCCGCGCCGGCGCGGTCGACGCGCTCGATGCCGTAGCCCCAGGCCGAATGCTGCGCGGTATAGGCTTCCATGTCGGCCGCCGATAGATCCCAGCACAGGCCGCCGCACCAGTTGAGCGGCAGGCCGGGCACGTCCCGCGCCAGCCGCGACCATTCGGCCATGGCGCGGGTGCGCAGCCGGAAATAGGGCTCCGGATTGCCCCAGGTGGCATTGATCCAGGCAAAGGAGTTCGGCGTGGCGACCCCACCGGCGGCGCTGTCGGCGGCGATGACCGTCACCTGTGCGCCTGCCCTGGTCAGGTGCCAGGCCATGGAAGCACCGATGATGCCGGCGCCGATGACGATCACTTGTTTCACCGCAGCCATGTTCGCTCCTCAAACTCGCCACCCCCTGAGGGACACTCTTCCAGTGCCACCCCCGCTTGCCAACATCGGCAACGCAAATTATTCGGCTTGACATCAATACGTACGTACGTATTATATCGGTATGGCCAGACAATCACTCCGCGAAAACCTCCTTGACGCCGGGTTCCGGACCATCTGGAATTCCGGCTATGCCGCCGCCGGTGTGCGCGACATCGTTGCCGCCGCCGACGCCCGGCCCGGCTCGTTCACCAACCATTTTGCCTCCAAGGAGGAGTTTGCCGGGGAGGTGCTGGACCGCTATTTCGCCTATGTCGGCAAGTTGGTCGAGAAAGCCTTGGCGCAGGACGGCACGCCGCCCATCGGCCGGCTGAGGCGCTACGTCGATGTCATCACCTCGAAGCTTGAGGCGCATGATTGGGCACGCGGCTGCATGATAGGCAATCTCAGCCTCGAGACCGCGGTCCACAGCGAGCCGCTGCGCCTGCAACTCGTCGACATCTTCGAACGCTGGCGCCAGCCCTTCGCCGCCTGCATCGCCGAAGGCCAGGCAGCCGGCGACATCTCCAAGACCTTCGAGGCCGAGGACCTTGCCGACTTCCTGCTGTCGTCTTGGCAGGGCGCCATGCTGCGCATGAAGGTTGAACGTAGCCCCGCGCCGCTCGAGCGGTTCAAGAAAATCATCTTCAGCACAGTTTTTGCAAAGGAGCCGACCCCATGAGTTCGAAAGCCAACATTTCTCAAGCTGGCGTCGCTGCACCGAGACGCTCGCAGATCGCCGTGCTCGATTCGACCATGTCCTATGTCGAGACGGGAGCGTCCGGCCCCACCGTTCTGTTCCTGCATGGCAATCCGACCTCATCCCACATCTGGCGCAACATCATCCCGTATGTCGCGCCGCTCGGTCGCTGCATCGCGCCCGACCTGATCGGCTACGGCCAATCCGGCAAGCCCGATATCGATTATCGCTTCTTCGATCACGTCCGCTATCTCGACGCCTTCCTGGACGTGCTCGACATCCAGGAAGTGGTGTTGGTCGCGCAGGACTGGGGCACGGCCCTGGCTTTCCATCTCGCGGCGCGGCGACCGCAACGCGTGCTCGGCCTTGCCTTCATGGAATTCATCCGACCCTTCGAGCGCTGGGAGGATTTTCATCAGCGCCCGCAAGCCCGCGAAATGTTCAAGGCGCTGCGCACGCCGGGTGTCGGCGAGAAGCTGGTCCTGGAAGACAATGTCTTCGTCGAAAAAGTGTTGCCGGCCTCGGTGCTGCGTACACTGAGCGATGAGGAGATGACCGTCTACCGGGCGCCGTTCCCGACACCGCAATCGCGAAAGCCGGTGTTGCGCCTGCCTCGGGAATTGCCGATCGAGGGCCAGCCCGCCGACGTTGCCGCCATCAGCGAACATGATCATCGCGCACTTCGGCTCTCCACCTATCCGAAACTGCTGTTTGCGGGCGATCCCGGCGCGCTGATTGCGCCGCAGGCCGCACGCGAATTCGCCGCCGGGCTGAAGAACTGCCGGTTCATCAATCTCGGACCCGGTGCGCACTATCTGCAGGAAGACCATGCCGACGCGATAGGCGGCACCATTGCCGGCTGGCTCCCCGAGGTCTTTCAGGCGAGCCGCACGGCCGAATTGGCCTGAAGCAAGCCATGGCTTCCGGCGGCTTCCCTGCCGCCGGACCGGTCGACAGGCCCGCACTGCGCTGCTAGAAGCCCGGCCTGTCACACGGAAATCCCAGAGAATGCCCGAAGCAATAGAAGAAGAAGTGGCGCGCCGCCGCACCTTCGCGATCATCGCGCACCCGGACGCCGGCAAGACCACGCTCACCGAAAAGCTGCTGCTGTTCGGCGGCGCCATCCAGCTTGCCGGCGAGGTCAAGGCCAAGAAGGACAAGATCCAGACGCGGTCGGACTGGATGAAGATCGAGCGTGAGCGCGGCATTTCGGTCGTCACTTCGGTGATGACCTTCGAGTATGAAGACAATGTCTTCAACCTGCTCGACACGCCCGGCCACGAGGATTTCGCAGACGACACCTATCGCACGCTATCGGCGGTCGACTCGGCCGTCATGGTCATCGATGCCGCCAAGGGCATCGAGCCGCGCACGCTGAAGCTTTTCGAAGTCTGCCGGCTACGCGACATCCCGATCATCACCTTCGTCAACAAGATGGATCGCGAAAGCCGCGATCCGTTCGAGATTCTGGATGAGATCGAGCAGAAGCTGGCGCTGGATACGGCGCCGATCACCTGGCCGATCGGCCGGGGCAAGAATTTTTCCGGCACCTACCATCTGGCGCTGAACGCCGTGCGCAGGGGCGACGACGAGAAGGAGCGCACGCCGGTCAACGGTCCCGATTCCAACCGCGTCGCCGGCCTTTTGCCGGAGAACGAGCGCGAGGCCTTCATCGAGGAGCTGGAGCTGGCGCGGGAAGCATGCAGACCCCTTGATATAGAAGCCTTCCGCGAGGGTCACCTGACGCCGGTCTATTTCGGCTCGGCGCTGCGCAATTATGGCGTGCGCGACCTGATCGAGGCGCTCGGCGCTTTTGGACCGCCGCCGCGTGCTCAAGAGGCCGACACCCGCAAGGTCGAGGCGACCGAAGAGAAGATGACGTCCTTCGTCTTCAAGATCCAGGCCAACATGGATCCCAACCACCGCGACCGCATAGCCTTCGTCCGCGTCTGTTCGGGCAAGCTCGAGCGCGGCATGAAGGCCAAGCTGGTACGCACGGGAAAACCGATGTCGCTGTCGGCGCCGCAGTTCTTCTTTGCCCGCACACGCGTCACCGCCGACGAGGCCTTTGCCGGCGACGTCGTCGGCATTCCCAACCACGGCACGCTGCGTATTGGCGATACGC
>NZ_RZPL01000293.1:0-6451 GCF_004022805.1 Mesorhizobium sp. M7A.F.Ca.CA.002.04.1.1
CCGCGTCCGTAAAGCTTGCCGTCACGGTTCGTCATCTCGAAGGGCGGCAGCGTCCAGGCCTGGCCGTCGACGGGAACGACGTCGGTGTGACCGGACAGCATGATGCCGGAAGCATCAGTCGGTCCGATGGTGGCAAAGAGGTTGGCCTTGTGGCCGTCCTCGCTGTGGATGATCTGGCTGGCAGTGCCGTGTGCGTCTAGCAGGTCCGCCACGTAGTTGACGAGGGCGAGGTTCGAGTCGCGGCTCACCGTCGGGAATGCGAGCAGCTTTTCGAGGATCTGGATGCTGTCCATGCGTCTTGTGTCTCATTGGCCGTCGGTACTTCTAGCATCGCGTGGCCGGGGCCTTGAAGTCGCATTTGGCTCAGTCGGGATTCAGCGGATGCTAATCCGGATGTGTGCGATTAGGCGCGGCCTAACCGGCACAGAAGAAATCTGTTGTTTTCCGGCGCTTGCCGCAACTTATGAATGGTCTCACGGCATCAACCCACTGGGCTGGCCGGCTTGCGTCACGCCTCGAAACCATGATCGGGCGTGCTGCAGGGCGACGCTGGCAGGAAGGCACGTTCCATGCGCGATCCGCGTTATGATATTCTGTTTGAGCCCGTGAAGATCGGTCCGGTGACCGCCAAGAACCGCTTCTATCAGGTGCCGCATTGCAATGGCGGCGGCTATCGCGACCCTTCGGCCGCGGCCGAGATGCGCCGCACCAAGTCGGAAGGCGGCTGGGGCGTCATCTTCACCGAGCAAACCGAGATGCACCACACATCGGAGATCACGCCCTTCATCGAGCTCAGGCTGTGGGACGATGCCGATATTCCGGCGCTGGCGAAGATGGCCAAGGCAATGCACCAGCATGGCGCGCTGGCCGGCATCCAGCTGGCCTACTCAGGCATCAACGGGCCGAACCTCTACACCAAGGAAGTGCCGCGCGGGCCGTCGGCCCTGCCGATCCGCACCTTCACCAACGATCCGGTGCAGGCGCGCGCCATGGACAAGCAGGATATTCGCGACCTGCGCCGCTGGCATCGCAATGCCTTCAAACGGGCGAGGCTCGCGGGCTTCGATTTGGTGTGCCTCTACGGCGCGCATGGCTTCGGCATCATCCAGCACTTCCTGTCCACGGCCACCAACCAGCGCAGCGACGAATATGGCGGCTCGCTGGAGAACCGCTCGCGGCTGATGCGTGAGCTGATCGAAGAGGGCAGGGACGCTATCGGCGACACGTGCGGCCTGACGCTGCGGCTGTCGCTGGACGAGATGATCGGTGAGCTCGGCTTCGCCAATTCCGAAGTGCGCGACATGATCGAGATGCATGCCGATCTGCCCGACCTCTGGGACCTGGCGCATGGCGCCTGGGAGGACTGCTCCGGGCCGTCGCGGTTCAAGGAGGAGGGCGCGCAGGAGAGCCTGGTGTCCGGCATCAAGAAACTGACCTCGAAGCCGGTCGTAGGCGTCGGTCGCTTCACCTCGCCGGATGTGATGGTGAAGATGATCAAGTCCGGCACGCTGGATTTCATCGGCTGCGCGCGCCCATCGATTGCCGATCCCTTCCTGCCGAAGAAGGTGGAGGAGGGGCGCATCGAGGACATTCGCGAATGCATCGGCTGCAACATCTGCATCACCGGCGACATGACCATGTCGATCTCGCGCTGCACGCAGAACCCGACCTTCATGGAGGAATGGCGCAAGGGCTGGCATCCCGAACGCATGCAGGCCAAGGGCGATAGCGACAGCGTGCTGATCGTCGGCGCCGGCCCGGCCGGGCTGGAGGCGGCGCGTGCGCTCGGCCTGCGCGGCTATCAGGTGGCCATCGCCGAGGCCGGCACCGAACTTGGCGGCCGCGTGGCGCGCGAGTGCCGCTTGCCTGGTCTCTCGGCATGGGGACGCGTGCGCGACTACCGCCAGTACCAGATCAGCCAGATGTCCAATGTCGACGTCTATTTCGAAAGCCGATTGTCGGCGCAGGAGATACTGGACTTCGGCTTTCAGAACATTGCGCTTGCCACCGGCTCGACATGGCGCCGAGACGGCGTGGCGCGCGCGCATGTCGTGCCGATGCCGATCGACCCGGCCATGCCGGTCTACACGCCGGACGATCTGATGGCCGGCACTGTGCCGACCGGCAGTGTCGTGCTGTTCGACGACGACCACTACTACATGGGTGGCGTTCTGGCCGAGCTGATGGCGCGCCAGGGCGCGAAGGTGACGCTGGTGACGCCGTCGGCCTATGTATCCGACTGGACCCGCAACACGCTGGAGCAGGGCGCCGTCCATCGCCGGCTGGCCGAACTCGGCGTCGAGATCGTGCTGAACCGGACTGTGACGCGCATCGTGCCGGGCGGTGTTGCCACGGCGTGCGCCTATACGGGCAGCCAATTTGACATCGCCGCGGACGCCGTGGTGCTGGTCACGTCACGCCACCAGGACGATAGTGTCTGGCAGGAATTGAAGGCGCGGCGGGACGAATGGGCCGACAGCGGAATCCGCTCGATCAAAATCATCGGCGACGCCGAGGCGCCGGGTCCGATCGCCTGGGCAACCTATGCCGGTCACCGCTTCGCGCGCGAGCTGGATGAAGCCGATATCGGCGACGCACTGCCCTTCCGCCGCGAGGTCACGGCGTTGGCCGCGGAATAGGGCGCCTGCGGTTCGCTGCAGGCGACAGGGTCATCGCGTGAAGGGCGGATTTCAGCGCCGCTGCAGTGCTCGACCAGCAGGTTCTTTTAAAGTGCATAGCTGCGGGAATGGCTGTTGTCGCTACTCATCGTCGTCTTCGGTTTCCGGCTTAGGAGCCATGGCCTTAATGAAGGCATCTTCTACAGTGCGCGGAACTCTTCGACGGTCGGACATTTCAGATATTGCCTGTGCGATTGCTCCAACAGACGCCTTTCCGTCGATGCTTACGGTAGCTGTCAGATCTACAAATGTCGCAATTGCGTTTCGATAAAGCGCCGAGACCAAAAACCCAACGGGCTGACCGGAAGGTAAAACCAAGTGCTCCCGTCCAACTGGCTCGCCATGGAGAAAATTGTTTCTCGCTTGGTAAGCGAGAGCATACAGATAGCTGGGAAATGCTTTTCTTACGACGCTCTTTTTGCTCAACCGCACATCATGGACTTTTTCGCGAACTGCTTCACGCTCCCATTCACCGCGTTCAATCAATGCAAATACTTTCGCGCGGTTGGCTTCACCGCCAGGGCCAGGGTGCACGAGTATCTCAAATGCGCTTATCCAAAGCGACAGGGATCGGCCCCAGTCATATATCGTGGCGCCCGCGCTTTGCGGCATTTGCATTGCGGCATTAGCAGCGTTCAGAGAGCGAAATAGCGCAAGTTGTTCCCAGTGTGGCGTTCCGCCGGAAAATCTCTTCCTCCACCAGTCTAGCAAAACTTTTAGTAACGCTTCATCAATGTCCCAATCGCGAATCTGGACGACCGAAAGTCCTGGCGAGGAAAGCCCCCTAAATCCTTTGATCTGATGAAGTGCGCTTACGGCCGGAGTGTTCGCGATGAGGTGCTCGCCATTCCGATCGACCATCCAAGGATAAAGATCGAAAGAGTCAGAGTACATCGGTCGGGAATAATTGCGATGAGTTATGGCCGCAGCGCGTGCAAATGGGATGATGGACGCGGCAACGGCATCTCGAAAACCCGAGACAGCTTCGCTGTTGAGAAACTCGGCGGGCGTATCAGATCTCGCAACGAGCGCTGCGGGCGTAATCCTCACTCCGTGGCTGTTTGTAAACCTTCGGAAGAATGCTTTTAGATTTGGCTGCAGGGCAAAATTATCGGACAGGCGCGCGTCATCGCTGCCGATCATGGAGAATTGTTCTCCCTCAATCGGGTCTGTGACGACGATGTTCGGAAGCGCAGCGAGAATATTCCAACTCATCAAAGAAGCTCATTTCCCGGCATGATTATTTAGCGGTCGGCGCGACGCACATAAGCCTCGGCCGATCTAGGATATCGGTAGTGCGACTCTTTTCATGATCGGCTGATTGGCATCCAACGAAGCCGCAGACAATTGGATTCCGAATGATCTAGCGTTGCGCCGCTGCTCCCCGTCGATTTCTCTCCAACTCAACTCGACCAAAATTGGCGATAACGCTCTCACCCTCTTTATAGACTTTCAGCGCGAGATCTGAAGCATTGCTCAGCGTGTTGAGCGGCACACGTTTGATCGCTCGGCTTTTACGATCAGTAGCCTTCAATAATTTCGCAACGCTATTGGTCGCTAGAACATGTTCTCCACCGCTGTCGATAACCATACTGTGGGCGGCGAGGTTCCGAGCCCGGTTTACTTTTTCAACGCCGTCTGCGTAACGCAGGACTGGCTTCTTCCATTCGTCGTTGGATATCTGCGTGACAAATGCCTTCAGGATTTCAACTTTTCGGGCCGGGTCCAGGGCAGCGACAACCGCGAGTGTCAGCGCCTTCCCGCCAAGAGATAGAGCTGCCACCAAGACGGCATTTAACTGATTGTCTAAGAGTGAAGCCATGAGTACGATTCGGCCCACGACTTCACAGATCTCTTTTTCAGCTTCAGTCTCAGATTTCTTGTCGATCATTTTTCGTCCTCAGATCTGGTGCCGTTGCCGCCGTTGTAATCTCAACGCGATCAGCGCCATAGGCTGCTTGATCTCTGCCTTGGTTCCAGTTGCTGTTCCGGTCGTCTCAAACCGATTGACGTAGTGAATGCGTTAGCCGCAGTCGGTCCTACTGCCGCCAAAATCACAGCTATCCATTTCCAGCGTCCACCTCTATAGGCCTGCCAAGGCGTAGCGAGCACCGCTCTCTCTCGATACCGCATTGCACAATTCCCTCGCTTAGTCACAATGCAGGCATGGTTCGAACCGCACTCGCCGTCCTGGTGATCGATGAAAACCGCATCCGCGCCGCGATCATCGAGGCGGGTTTGCGCGAGGCCGGCCATGAGCGGGTCACCGTCATCCATGATGTGACCGGCATTGCGCGGCGGATCGCCGAGATCGAGCCCGATGTCATCGTCATCGATCTCGAAAACCCGAATCGCGACATGCTGGAAAACATGTTCCAGCTGTCGCGTGCCGTAAAACGGCCGATCGCCATGTTCGTCGACCGCTCCGACCAGGCCTCGATCGAGGCGGCGGTCGATGCCGGCGTTTCGGCCTATGTCGTCGACGGTCTGCGGCAAGAGCGCGTCAAGCCGATCCTCGACATGGCGGTCAGCCGCTTCAACGCCTTTTCGCGCATGGCACGCGAACTGGAAGAGGTTCGCGGCGAGCTCGAGAGCCGCAAGGTGATCGACCGTGCCAAGGGCATCCTGATGAAATCGCGCGGCCTCTCCGAAGAGGCGGCCTACACGCTGCTGCGCAAGACGGCGATGAACCAGAACCGCAAGATCGGCGACATCGCCCAAAGCCTGGTGACTGCCGCGGGGCTGCTGGGACCGGCGGAGGACGAATGAGCATGACTGCCGAGCACCAGATCACCGCCGGCTTCATGCCGCTTTTCGACAGCGCCGTGCTGGTCGCGGCCGGCGAGCTTGGCTTCGCCGCGCAAGAAGGCATCGATCTGAAGCTGCACCGCGAGACATCCTGGGCCAACATCCGCGACCGCATCGCCATCGGCCACTTCCATCTCGCGCATATGCTGGGACCGATGTCGAGGTGCTCAAGCAGGCCTCCTGGGGTGCGACACGCGACAATCTGATGCTCGGCGGCGCGGCCAACGGCATCGACGGCGCTCATATCCTGACACCGCTGCCTTACCTCATGCACACCGGCAAGGTGACGCAGAACAACCAGCCGATGCCGATGGCGATCGTGGCTCGGCTCAACTACGACTGCCAGGGCATTTCGGTCGCCCAGGAATATGCCGGCACCGGTGTCGGCCTCGACGCCTCGAAGCTGAAAGACGCCTTCGCTGCCAAGAAGGCGACCGGCAAGGAAATCAAGGCCGCCATGACCTTCCCGGGCGGTACGCATGATCTGTGGCTGCGCTATTGGCTGGCCGCCGGCGGCATCGATCCCGACAAGGACGTCTCGACCATCGTCGTGCCGCCGCCGCAGATGGTGGCCAACATGAAGGTCGGCAATATGGACGTGTTCTGCGTCGGCGAGCCGTGGAACGAGCAACTCGTCCACCAGGGCGTGGGCTTCACCGCCGCCACGACAGGCGAATTGTGGAAGGGCCATCCCGAAAAGGCGCTCGGCCTGCGCGCCGAATTCATCGAGAAATATCCGAACGCCACCAAGGCGATCCTGATGGCCGTCATGGAAGCCCAGCAATGGTGCGAGGCCACCGAGAACAAGGACGAGATGGCCGCTATCATCGGCAAGCGGCAATGGATGAACGTGCCCGTCGCCGACATCATCGGCCGCCTCAAGGGCGACATCAACTATGGCAATGGCCGCGTCGCCAACGGCACCGATCTCTCCATGAAGTTCTGGAAGGGCGGCGTCTCTTATC
>NZ_RZPL01000294.1:0-6446 GCF_004022805.1 Mesorhizobium sp. M7A.F.Ca.CA.002.04.1.1
AGTGGCTGACAGGGCATTGAAGATCGCGATTGTTGCCGGCGAGGAGTCCGGCGACCTGCTCGGCGCCGACATAGTACGCTCGCTCAGGCAGGCGGCCGGGCGCGAGGTGCAACTCGTCGGCCTCGGCGGCCGTCATTTGCAGACGCTGGGACTGGTCTCGCCATTCGATGCCGGTGAGATCGCCCTCATGGGGTTCAGTGCCGTCCTGCGCGACCTTCCGCGCCTGATGCGGCGGATCAGCCAACTGGCCAAGACCGTTGCCGACGAAAAGCCGGATTGCCTCGTCACCATTGACAGTCCGGACTTTTCGTTGCGCGTCGCCAAAAAGGTGCGTGCGGCCAACCCGTCGATTCCGATCATCCACTATGTCTGCCCGAGCGTGTGGGCGTGGCGGCCGGGCAGGGCGGTCGCGATGAAGCCCTATGTCGACCACATCCTCTGCATCCTGCCTTTCGAGGTTAAGGAGTTGGAGCGGCTCGGCGGGCCATCGGGCACCTATGTTGGGCATCGCCTGACGCACGATGCGGGCTTGCTCGCTGCAGCCAAGGCGCAGGAGTTGCCGCGCGACCTTTCTCCTGATCGGGTCAAAACCTTGCTCGTCCTGCCCGGTGCGCGGCGTGGCGAGGTACGGCGGCTGCTCGACCCGTTCGGCGAGACGGTGTCGATCCTGCGCGCGCGCGGCCACCGCTTGCGGCTGCTGCTGCCGACCGTCCCGCATGTCGCCGACCTCGTCAAATCTTCCGTCAACCGCTGGGATGAAAAGCCTGAGATCATCGTCGAGCCCCAGCGCAAATGGCAGGCTTTCGGCAGGGCCGATGCGGCGCTGATCGCGTCCGGGACGGTATCGCTGGAACTGGCGCTGGCCGGCGTGCCGATGATTTCCTGCTACAGGCTCGACCCGGTCGCGCGCATCTTGGCGCCGTACCTCGTTTCCGTCTGGTCGGCGCTGCTGCCCAATCTGATATCGGATCGAGCGCTTATTCCCGAATTCTACGACGGCTATATCAAGCCGAACAATCTTGCCCGGCAATTGGAGGCACTGTTCGCCGACAGCGGCATGCGTGCCTGGCAGAAGGATGGATTTGCAGAGATCAGGCGGCGCATGGCTACGGGCAGACCGTCCGGCGAGATCGCCGCGCAGGTGGTGATGCGGTATGTCAAGAGAGTGAGTAGTCAGTAATCAGTAGAAATGGTCGACTTCACTACTCACTACTCACTACTCACTACTCACTACTCACTATTTCCTAATTCACCGCTTGGCGATCGGCACGTAATCCCGCTCCGGTGCACCGGTATAGAGCTGGCGCGGGCGGCCAATCTTCTGGCGCGGATCCTCGATCATCTCTTTCCACTGGGCGATCCAGCCGACGGTGCGGGCGACCGCGAACAGCACGGTGAACATCGTGGTGGGGAAGCCCAGCGCCTTCAGCGTAATGCCGGAATAGAAGTCGACATTCGGGTAGAGCTTCTTCTCGATGAAATAGGAATCGGTCAGCGCGATCTTTTCCAGCTCCATGGCGATGTCGAGCAGCGGATCGTCCTTGATGCCGAGCTCGCCCAGAACCTCATGTGCCGTCTTCTGCATGATCTTGGCGCGCGGATCGTAGTTCTTGTAGACGCGGTGGCCGAAGCCCATCAAGCGGAACGGGTCGTCCTTGTCCTTGGCGCGGGCGATGAATTCCGGGATGTGATCGACATGGCCGATCTCGCCAAGCATGTTGAGCGCCGCTTCATTGGCGCCGCCATGCGCGGGTCCCCACAGGCAGGCTATGCCGGCGGCGATGCACGCAAACGGGTTGGCGCCCGACGAGCCGGCGAGGCGAACGGTCGAGGTCGAGGCATTCTGCTCGTGGTCGGCGTGCAGGATGAAGATGCGTTCCATGGCGCGCGCCAGCACCGGATTGATCTTGTATTCCTCGCAAGGCACGGCAAAGCACATATGCAGGAAGTTGGCGGCAAAGTTCAGCTCGTTCTTCGGGTAAATGAAGGGCTGGCCGATGTGGTATTTGTAGGCCATCGCCGCGATCGTCGGCATCTTGGCGATCAGCCGCATGGAGGCAACCATGCGCTGGTAGGGGTCGGAAATGTCGGTGGAGTCGTGATAAAAGGCCGACAGCGCGCCGACCACGCCGCACATCACCGCCATCGGATGCGCGTCGCGGCGGAAGCCGGTGAAAAAGCGCGACATCTGCTCATGCACCATGGTGTGGCGCGTCACGCGGTAATCGAAATCGTCCTTCTGCGCCTTGGTCGGCAATTCACCGTAGAGCAGGAGATAGCAGACCTCGAGGAAGTCGCCATGTTCGGCCAACTGGTCGATCGGATAGCCGCGGTGCAACAGGATGCCGGCGTCGCCGTCGATGAAGGTGATTTCGGACTCGCAGCTTGCCGTCGAGGTGAAGCCGGGATCGTAGGTGAAAGCGCCGGTGGTTGAGTAGAGCGAGGCGATGTCGATCACATCAGGCCCGACCGAACCGCTTCGCACCTTGAATTCATGGGTCTTGCCGGCGAATTCAAGCGTTGCGGTGGCCTCTTGGGTCTTGCCCAAATCCAGTTTTTTCGCAGCTTCGGTCATTGCAAACTCCTTCTTGTTTCCTCATGCCGGCAAAGGCAAATTTCGCAGAGCGACACGTCGAAAATCACCGCAATGCGCGTATTCGCCACCGCATTTCAGGAGGTGCGTGCCAGATTGGGCCAAGGCCTAATGTTGCACTGCGAAACCCGCCTTTCAATGCCAATCTTCTTGGGCCAGTTTGCTCCTAATCGATTTGATCTGAGATGCGCGCCAGGCTTTCCTCGCGGCCGAGCACGGCGAGCACATCGAACACGCCCGGCGAGGTGCTTTTGCCGGTCAAAGCGGCGCGCAAAGGCTGGGCCACCGCGCCGAGCTTGTGGCTGCCGGCCGCCGCCACCTCGCGGATCGCCGCCTCCGCCGAGACGGCTGTCCAGTCACCCGCAAGCCCGTTCAAAGCTTCGTGAGCACTGCGCAGGATCTTGCGGGCATCGTCGGTGAGCAGAAGGGCCGCCTTGTCGTCGATCGGCAGCGGTCGCGTGGCAAACAGGAAGGCCGCGCCGTCGACGAGCTCCACCAGCGTCTTGGCGCGCTCCTTCAGGCCCGGAAGCGCTGCCAGCAACTGCGCCTTGGTGCTGTCGTTCAGGCGTGCGGCGATCGCCGGGCCACCTTCGAGGTAGGGCAGGGTGGCGATGAAGATGTCGAACAGTTCGGCATCGCTCATGCGACGCATATGTGCGCCGTTGATTGCCTCCAGCTTGGCGAAGTCGAAGCGCGCCGCGCCCTTGTTGACGTCGCCGATGTCGAACCAGGAAATCATGTCCTTGATCGACATGATCTCGTCGTCGCCATGGCTCCAGCCGAGACGCGCCAGGTAGTTGAGCAGCGCCTCCGGCAGGTAGCCCATGGCGCGATAAGCCTCGACGCCAAGCGCGCCGTGCCGCTTCGATAGCTTGGCGCCATCGGCGCCGTGGATCAGCGGGATATGCGACATGGACGGCACGTCCCAGCCCATGGCGTTGTAGATGACGGTCTGGCGGGCGGCGTTGGTCAGATGGTCGTCGCCGCGGATGATGTGGGTGACGGCCATGTCATGATCGTCGACGACGACGGCATGCATGTAAGTGGGATTGCCGTCGGAACGCAGGATGATGAAGTCATCGAGATCCTTGTTAGGAAAGCGCACGTCGCCCTGGACCCGGTCATGGACGACGGTCTCGCCTTCGGTCGGCGCCTTGATGCGGATGGCGCCCTTGGCACCTGCGGGTGCCTCTGAGGGGTCGCGGTCGCGCCAGCGGCCATCGTAGCGGGGTGGCAGCCCCTTGGCTCTGGCGGCCTCGCGCATGGCCTCCAGTTCGGCTGGCGTGGCGTAGCAATAATAGGCCTTGCCGATGCGCACGAGCTCCTCGGCCACCTCGCGGTGGCGGGGCGCACGCTCGAACTGCGACACCGGCTCGCCGTCCCAGCTCAGGCCAAGCCAGGAAAGCCCGTCGAGGATGGCAGCCGTCGCGGCTTCATTGGAGCGTTCGCGATCGGTGTCCTCGATGCGCAGCAGCATCGTGCCGCCGGTGTGCTTTGCATACAGCCAGTTGAACAGCGCCGTGCGCGCGCCGCCTATGTGCAAATAGCCGGTGGGCGAGGGGGCAAAACGGGTGACGACCTTGTCGGACATGGAACTCTCGGAAACCATCTGAAGCGGGGTGCGGTCGCGCGGACTTTCGCGCTTTGCGCGTTCATGTAGCATAGGGTGTCGAGGGCGCAAGGGGCAGACCCGATGGCTGGACGAGGCTGGGGCTCGGATCAGGGCGAGGACGCTGCCATTGGCGTCAGCGAACGGTCCCTGTTTGCGCCTCTGCCAGCCTCATTGCCGCCGCCGTCGCCCCTCGTGCCGGATTCCGGCAAGCTGCCCTTGCAAACGGGTATCGCCGCCTCTGTTCCTGTTGCCGGAACCGGCAGGATCGTGCGCGTGCGCCGGCAGATCGGCCTGATATCACTGCCACGCCTGCGCCACAGCGTGAACATGGCGGCGAGCCTGGAACTCGACCGGGGCGTGGCCTTCCTGCTGGTACCGGTCTGCCTTGCGATCGGAGCGATCGGCTATTTTTCGCTGACGGCTGAACCCGACTTTGCGAGACCTGTCGCGGTTGTCATCCTGACGGGGATCTGTGCGCTGGTCTCGCGCTCATGGCCAAAGACCCATCTGTGTTTCATGGCGGCACTTTTGTGCGCCCTAGGGCTGCTTGCTGCCAAGGTCGAGACGTGGCGTGCGGGCACACAAATGTTGGGCTCGGAAATCTCGACGCAGGTGACCGGCCGCGTCGTCTCGCTCGACCGTATGGAAACTGGCCGTATCCGGCTGACCATCGACGTAACATCGACCGCAAGACCGAAACTGCGCTATGCGCCGGAACGGGTACGGCTTTCGGCACGCAAGATCCCGGCTGACGTGACCGCAGGCTCTCTCATCACTGGATATGCCAAGCTTTTGCCGCCGACCGGGCCGGTGCGACCGGACAGCTATGATTTCTCCTTCGACAGCTATTTTGCCGGCATTGGCGGCAGCGGGTTCTTTCTCGGCAATCCCAAGCTTGTCGTCAGCGATGATGGCGACATGCCGCTGTCGGCCCGAATTTCCTCCAGCGTGGAAAATGCCCGTGAAGGCATCGCCGACCATATCAGGGCGAGCGTCGGCGGCGCCGAAGGCGAGATCGCCGCGGCGCTGATCGTCGGCGTGCGCGCCGGCATTCCCGACGACATCAATGAGGCGATGCGACGTACCGGCATCTACCACATCATCTCCATTTCGGGACTGCATATGGCTCTGGTCGCCGGCACCATCATGGGGTTGCTGCGCGGCGCCTTCGCCTTGTTTCCCGATTTTTCCGCGCGTCGCCCGGTCAAGAAGTATGCCGCTGCCGCCGCACTGTTCTCGATCGCAGCCTACCTCGTCATCTCAGGTATCGTCGTCGCCGCCGAACGCAGCTTCATCATGCTGGCAGTGATGCTGATTGCAGTTCTGTTCGATCGAGCAGCACTCACCATGCGCAATCTGGCGATCTCGGCGATCGCCGTCATCGTGGTGTCGCCGCATGAGGTGGTCGGCCCGAGTTTTCAGATGTCGTTCGCCGCGACCGCGGCTCTGGTCGGCGCCTATGCCGGCTGGGCGGATCACCGCGCGGGAAAAGCAAGAACGCCGCCGCCGAAGCGATCCTTGCCCGGGTTCCTGACACGAAAATTCCTGCTGGCGGCAATCGGTCTGGCCATGACCTCGATCATCGCCGGCAGCGCCACGACGCTGTTTGCCATCTGGCATTTTCAGCGTGTGTCGCCGCTCAGCCTGTTCGCCAATCTCGCGGTTATGCCGATCGTCACCGTCGTCATGTTCCTGGCCGTCGCCAGCGCGCTGCTGATGCCTTTCGGATTGGATTGGCCAGGTCTCTACCTGATGGGCAAGGGCCTGACGATGATGATCGCCATATCGGGCTGGATCTCCGAGCGTTCGCCTGTCGATGGGGTCGGGCTGATTTCGCAACAGTCGGTCCTGCTGGTGGCCATTGCCCTGGTCATCGCGACGATGGCGACGACATGGCTGCGGCTCGCGGCTCTGCCATTCGCGTTGGCAGGCTTGCTGACCGTCTCGGATACGCGCACGCCCGATGTGCTGATCTCGGAAGACGCCCGGCTGGTGGCGTTGCCGATCGGTGGCGGTGAGCTTGCCGTCAGCCGGCAACGGCCGAACGAATTCACCGTCGACAACTGGAAACGCGCGCTGACATCGGAAACCATCGTCGTTCCGGAAGTGTTCGACAACAGCGATGGGCAATTCGACGTCGCGGATGCCGTTGAGCTACCGCCGGGATCGCCGTTCTATTGCTCCTCAGGCGTTTGCGTGGCCAGGCACATGTCCGGTGCGATCATTGCCTATGTCGAGGAC
>NZ_RZPL01000295.1:0-6421 GCF_004022805.1 Mesorhizobium sp. M7A.F.Ca.CA.002.04.1.1
GCAGGAAGCGGCCGGCGGCGAAAGGATCGTAGCCGGCCTCGCCGATCGACTTGATGCCGATGGCGTCGGCTTCCAGCTCCTGGTTGCGCGAGAATTGCGCGAGCCTCAGCTTGCCGCGGATCAACGCCGCCTTGGCGGTCGGGCTGTCGCCGAGCACATCGGAAACCACCTTGGTCGCCAGGCCTTCCTCTGCCTCGAGTTGCTGGCGCTGCAAGCCGTGATTGGCGGTGACGTGGCCCATCTCATGCGCGATGACAGCTGCAAGCTCGGCCGAATCATTGGCCAGCGCCAGGAGGCCGCGCGTGATGTAGAGATAGCCGCCCGGCAGCGCGAAGGCATTGACATTGGGCGAATTCAAAATGGTGATGCGATAGGTCTGTGTCGGGTTGGCGGACACCACCGTCAAACTACCGACCACCTTGGCGACCATGCGCTCGAGCTTGGGATCGGAATATTCGCCGCCATAGGTCGCCAGGATGCGCGGATGCTGCGCCCTGGCCAATTCGGCGAGCTTGTTGTTGGCGCCGACATTGTCCACCGTGATCGGCTTGTCGGAAGGCTGGAAGCCGGATTCCTGAACCTCCGGCGGCGTGAACATCTGGCAGCTTGCCAACGCCACGGCAAAGCCGGCCAGCGCGAGAAAGCGCGCCAGCGGTTTCATTCCCAATGTGTTAGCGCCGATCGCCAGAACGGCTTCCTTTCGGGTCCCGGCACATGACATTGAAAATCGGGGACGATCTTCAGAATGTTCACGTGCCATATCTCAAACTGCTGCAGTATCCGCGGCCCATCCCAGGGGCGGGCGCCGGATACTGCAGGCAAATCACGGCCTGTGCCGGACCGGTAGGGCGGACCTAGCCACACTCCCCCGGTCATGGCAAGCAAACGCCACATCGCCTGGAGCCGGTTTGACCGTAAATTATGTCCGCTTCCGGGCAACATCGCGTGATGTGGAATATCCGGCACCCGCGCCGATATAGCGCCGGAACGCCTCCGGACCAGCCCCGGCGAAGAAATCATCAGCCTTGCCGGTGGCGGCGACCAACCCATCGTCGACAAACACCATATGCTCGCCGATGCGGCGTGCATCCTCCGGCTGGTGGGTGACGAACAGCACTGTCATGGCGCGTTCGGCATGAACGGCGGCAACCAGATCCAGCATCTCGTCGCGTAAAGCCGGTCCGAGCGAAGCGAAGGGCTCGTCGAGCAGCAACACCGGTCGGTCGCGCACCAGCACGCGGGCCAGGGCGACGCGCTGGCGTTCGCCCCCGGAGAGCTCGCGCGGCAGGCGTTTCTCCTTGCCCGCAAGACCGGTGCGCGCAAGCGCCTCGGCGACCGCAGCGCGGTCCGCCTCGGTCAGCCGCAGGGATGGCGAGCGGCCGAGCCCGACATTCTGCTCGACGGAAAGATGCGCGAAGAGATTGTTCTCCTGGAACACCATCGACACCGGCCGCGCCGAGGCCGGCTCGGCGCTGACATCGACACCGCCGACCAGCACGCGGCCCGACCGTGGGGTCTCGAAGCCGGCGACCAGATTGAGCAGTGTCGACTTGCCCGAACCGCTCGGCCCCATGATGGCGGTGATCGTCGCCGCGGCAAACTCGACATCGAAAACAAGCGGCGCCTCGCCATAGCTGCCATAGCTGAACGACACTTTGTCCAGCCGCACCGGCGCGCCCTTCGCGAGCCCGTTGGCCGCCTTTTCACGCATCACGGACCTCCTCCCTTCCCAGCCAGTGCGCCGCCACGATCAACGCGAGACAGACGAGGCCGAGCAGCAGTGCGAGGCCGGCGGCATCCTCGGTGCGGTAGCTGCCCATCCGAGCCAGAAGAAGGTAGGGCAATGTCTGCACGGAATCACTGCCGAACAAGGCAATGACACCGAGATCGCCGAGCGACAGCGCCATGGCGAAAGCGAAGGCCGTGGCGAGCGGTCGCCGCAGCGACGGCCAGTCGACCAGCATCAGCCGGTTCCAGCCCGCAATGCCGAGCTGTGCACAGAGCCGTTCGTGACGCTCGCTCGCTGCATCATAGGCGGGACGCACGGCGCGGAGCGCAAACGGCATCGCCATCACCGCGTTGACGGTGACGACCATGACCGGAGCGATGGCGAAGACATCGCCGACATGGCGCAACAACAGGAACCAGCCGGCGCCGACGACGATCGGCGGCACGACCAGGACAAAACCGGCGCCTGTATCGGTGGCGTGTTCGAGCAGTGTCTTTGCGCCGGCACGGCGGTTCAGCGCCAGTGCCCGCCGCGCCATGGTCAGCGCCAGCGACAGCATCACCGAAAGCAGCGCCGACAGGAAGGCGAGCGCCGCACTGGTCAGCGTTGCCTGCCGGACAGTGGCCTCGCCGGCCAAGCGGGCGAGATCGGCACTCAATCCGGCCATCACGGTTGCCGCCATCGGCCCGACAACGAACAGCAGCGCCAGGACGATGAGTAGCGCGTTCAACCAGGTCTCGCTCCGATTGACCGAGAGATAGCGGCGTTGCGCGACCGGCAAATTGGTGTCGCCGACCACATTGGCGCCTAGCCGCGTCAGTGCCAGCACCACGATAAAGGTCAAGGCGATCTGCAGCAGCGTCAGTGCAACGGCCCGTGCGGGATCGAAATCGAAGCGCAGCGCCTGGTAGATGCCGACCTCAAGCGTCGTCGCGGCCGGCCCGCCGCCGAGCGTCAGCACGATCGTGAAGGATGTGATGCAGAGCATGAACACAAGCCCGGCGACGCCGGGCAGTGCGGCGCGCAGCGTTGGCCATTCGATCAGCCGGAACGCCGGCCGGGCCGCCATGCCGAGTTGGCTCGCCAGCCGCCATTGGTCGGCCGGTATGGTCTGCAGCGCCTCGAGGAACAGCCGCGTCGCCAGCGGCAGGTTGAAGAAGACATGGGCGACGAGAATGCCGGACAGGCCATAGATGCCCGGCCAGCTTCCGCCGCCGATAACGGCAAGCACGCCGGCGAAGTAGCCGGCACGGCCATAAAGCGCCAGGATGCCGAGCGCTGCAACGATGGCCGGCAGCGCCAACGGCACGGCGAAGATCTGCAGGATGAAGGCGCGGCCGAAGAAACGTGGATGCCGCGACAGAGCGCGCGCCACAAACAGCCCCGGGATGACCGAAAGCAGCGTCGACAGGACCGCTTGCCAGAGCGTGAAGCGAATGACGCGAAGCAGATAGGGATCGAAGGCTGCCCAGGCGCCCGAGAAATCATGGGCGCCCTCGAAAAGCAGGCCGGCAAACGCGCCGCCGATCAGCAGCGCGATTGCAGCGAGCGCGACAATGCCGGCACTGACGCGGGAATCCGTGGAATGCGCCGGCGCCATCGCGCTGCCTATTTGCTCATCGCCGCCAGCCATTCATCGACCCAGGCCTTGCGGTTGGCGGCGACCTCTTGCGGGCTGAACAGCAAGGTCTTCGTCGGCTTGACCAGTTTGTCGAAGGCCGGATTGAGCGGCTTGTCGGTCTTGCCTGCCGGGAACATCCAGTTGGTCTCGGGGATGGCATCCTGGAATTTCGGCCCGGTCATGAAGGCCATGAACTTGGCCGCCAGCGGATTCTTGGCTCCTGTCGTGGTGATACCCGCCACCTCGATCTGCAGATACTCGCCCTCCTCGAAGGAGGCCGCCTGGTAGCGCTCCGTGTTCTCGGCGACCATGTGGTAGGCTGGCGACGTCGTGTAGGACAGCACCATCGGCGCCTCGCCCTTGGTGAACAGCCCATAGGCCTCGCTCCAGCCCGGCGTCACGGTCAGCACCTTGGCCTTGAGCTTGGCCCAGGCCTCGGGTGCCTTGTCGCCATAGACCGACTTGACCCAAAGAAGCAGGCCGAGGCCTGGCGTCGAGGTGCGCGGATCCTGGATGACGATCTTGTCGTTGGCACTGCCTTCGATCAGCTCCTTCAGGCTCTTCGGCGGCGTCTTCATCTTCTGCGTGTCGTAGACGACAGCGAAATAGCCGTAGTCGAAGGGGACAAACGTGTCGTCGCTCCAGCCGCCCGGCACACTGACATCCGTCACCGCGCCATGCGGCGCGAACAAGCCTGACGCCTTGGCATCGGCGGTGAGATTGGTATCCAGGCCAAGCACGATATCGGCCTTGGTCGATGTGCCTTCCAATCTGACGCGGTTGAGCAGCGCGACGCCATCGGCGACCGAGACGAAGTCGACGTCGCAGCCGCATTCGGCCTCGAACTCCTTCTTCACCACGGGACCCGGACCCCAGTCGGCGGTGAAACTCTCATAGGTGTAGACGGTGAGCTTGTCCTTGGCCAAGGCGGGCCCGGACAAGGCCACGACCGTTGCTGAAACAAGAGCGTATAAAAGCGTGCGCATCGGCGCCTCCTTCGTTTGAATTGAAAGGAATTGAGGCGTCGGACTGTCCGAAACGTCTAATCCCTCCGCCGGTACAAACCGGATCAGGTTCAGCGGGTTGGCGAGACTGCCTCTCAGCCGGTCCGCGAAGATCGCGTCCGGCACCCCGTTAGAGCGTTTCGACACATAGGCCGGGCCGATCCGCCATGCAAGCGGGAGTTTGCCGCCTTCCGTTTCCCGTGCCGGGCTGGTAAGGGCCACACGATATGAGCACATTCACCATCCTGCTTGGCGGCGATCTCATCCGTACGCCACGGCTCGACCGTCAGGTCAAAGGCTCCCGCGTCATCGCCGCCGACGCCGGCATCGGTCATGCGCGGTTGCTGGGTCTCGTGCCGGAGCTGTGGGTGGGTGATTTCGATTCGGTGCCGGCCAACCTGCCGGACGATCTCGCTTCCGTGCCGCGCCGGACCTTCCCGGCGGAAAAGGACCAGACCGATGGCGAACTTGCCGTCGCCGCGGCACTGGAGCGCGGCGCGACCCGCCTGGTGCTGGCCGGCGCCTTTGGCGGCAAGCGCGCCGACCACGCTTTTCTGCATCTGTCGCTCGCCCTGCGGCTGGCGGAGGCGGGAACGGACGTGCTTTTGACCAGCGGCGCTCAGGAAGGCATCCCCCTGCTGCGCGGAACGGCCGGCTTCGACTATGCCGACGGCACGCTGTTTTCGGTGCTCGGCTTTTCCGAGCTCGACGGCCTGACCGTCACCGGCGCCAAATGGCCGCTCGCTCACGTCAAGGTGGCGTTCGGTTCGTCGCTGACCATTTCCAACGAGGTCAAGTCCGACAAGACCGGGGGCCGCCTCGAAATCGCGCTCGGCCATGGCCGCGCGATGCTGCTCGCTCATCCCTATCCCTTACCTGAAAGCTGACATGGCCCCGCCCCTTCTCAACCTTGATGGGATAAAACTGACCTTCGGCGGCACGCCGCTGCTCGATGGCGCCGCCTTGACGGCTTCGGCCGGCGACAAGATCGCACTGGTCGGCCGCAACGGGTCCGGCAAGTCGACCCTGCTGAAGATCGCCGCCGGCCTGATCGAGCCGCAGGACGGCGAAGTGTTCCGCCAGCCTTCGGCGACCGTCCGCTATTTGCCGCAGATGCCCGACATGGAAGGTTTTGCCACTGTCCGCGCCTATGTCGAGGCCGGGCTTGGCCCCGCCGACGATCCCTACCGCGCCAGCTATCTGATGGAGCATCTCGGCCTGTCGGGTGAGGAACGTCCGAACGACCTGTCGGGCGGCGAGGCGAGGCGCGCCGCCCTTGCCCGCGTCATGGCGCCGGAGCCCGATATCCTGCTGCTCGATGAGCCGACCAACCATCTCGACCTCTCGGTCATCGAATGGCTGGAAGAAGAACTCATCCGCACCTCCTCGGCGCTGATCGTCATCTCGCACGACCGCCGCTTCCTCGAACGCGTGTCGCGCGCCACGGTCTGGCTCGATCGCGGCCAGACCCGCAGGCTGGACAAGGGCTTCGGCCATTTCGAGGAATGGCGCGACCTGGTTCTGGAGGAAGAAGAACGCGAGCAGCACAAGCTCGGTCGCCAGATCGTTCGCGAAGAGCATTGGCTGCGCTACGGCGTGACGGCGCGGCGCAAGCGCAACATGCGCCGGCTCGGCGAGTTGCAGACCATGCGTCAGCGTTTTCGCGGTCATCGCGGGGCCGAAGGGTCGGCGATCATGGTGGCGAGCGACGCCACCGAGTCCGGCAAGCTGGTGATCGAGGCGAAAAACATCGAAAAGAGCTTTGGCGATCTCACCGTGGTCAAGGCGTTTTCGACCCGCATCCAGCGTGGCGATCGCGTTGGCCTGGTCGGGCCGAACGGCGCCGGCAAGACCACGCTCTTGAAAATGCTGACCGGCGAGATGAAGCCGGACGCCGGCTCGGTGCGGCTCGGCACCAATCTGGAGATCGCCACGCTCGACCAGAAGCGCGAGGCGGTCGACCCGCAGGAGACGCTGGCACAATATCTCACCGATGGGCGCGGCGAAAACCTCGTCATCAATGGCGAGCAGCGCCACGTGGTCTCCTACATGAAGGATTTCCTGTTC
>NZ_RZPL01000296.1:0-6420 GCF_004022805.1 Mesorhizobium sp. M7A.F.Ca.CA.002.04.1.1
CCACCCGACCCGGAGGGACTTGCGGAGAATCGGAGCCGATGCGAACCTCGCCGCAACATGGCTCGCGCGCGTTCTGATTCTCCGCCTCTCTTTGAGATCATCGAGAAGCCCGACTTCTCCTTCGAGACGAAGGCGATGGCGGAGGGCCTGTGGCCGGTCGCCGGGATGGACGAGGCAGGCCGCGGCCCCCTGGCCGGGCCGGTGGTCGCCGCAGCGGTGGTGCTCGATCCCGCCAACATTCCCGACGGCCTCGACGATTCCAAACGCCTCAGCCATTTACAGCGTGAGGCCCTGTTCCTGCGCATTCTCGGCTCCGCACAGGCGGTCTCGATGGCCTCCATCAGCGCCGAGGGCATCGACGGCAGCAACATCCTCAAGGCAAGCCTGGAAGCCATGCGGCGCGCGCTGGTAGGGCTGTCGGTCCGGCCGAAGCTTGCGCTTGCCGATGGACGCGACGTGCCGCCGGGACTGCCTTGTGAAGGGCGCGCGCTGATCAAGGGCGACCAGCGTTCGCAGTCGATCGCCGCCGCCTCGATCGTCGCCAAGGTGATGCGCGACCGCATGATGTGCGGCTGCGGCAACCATCACGACCGCTACGGGTTCGAAGTCCATATGGGCTACGCCACGGTTCGTCATCGCACCGCGATCGAAGCGCATGGCCCGGTGGCGCGGCTGCACCGCGTGTCGTTTGCGCCATTCCGGCTGGGTGGGGCCGAGGTGGACGTGGTGGAAGAAGAGAGCTTCGCCGGGCTGGATTGAGCGACGACGACGACAAGCCAATCTCCCCCCTTGTGGGGGAGATGTCCGGTAGGACAGAGGGGGGCGCTGTCCCGCCGGCCTCTCAATCGATTGCAGTTATGCCCTCAGGCTTGTCCCGATAGACCTTAGGACAACAAAGGTTAGCGTTCCTTCACGCCCCCCTCTGCCCTGCCGGGCATCTCCCCCACGAGGGGGGAGATTGGCAGCTTCAGCGCCGCAACAAAAAAGCCGCCGGGTTGCCCGGGCGGCTTTCGATGACTGGCTAGACGAACCGCCTAATTCAGCTTCGACTTCACGTCCGCGAGCGAAGCCTTGAACAGATCTGCACCGGCCTTGGCGTCGATCTTGCCGGCAAGCAGCGCGCGTGCTGCCTCGACGGCGATGTCGACGGCGCTGGCGCGCACTTCGCTGATGGCATCACGCTCGGCCTGACCGATCTTCTGTTCGGCAAGCGCGGTGCGCCTGACGACATAGTCCTCGGTCTTCTTATGCGCGTCGGCGGCAAGCATGTCGGCTTCGCGCTTGGCGGCAGCGACGATGTCGGCGGCCTCCTGCTCGGCTTCCTTGCGCTTGCGCTGGTACTGGCCGAGCAGCTGCTGGGCCTCCTCGCGCAGCCGGCGCGCTTCGTCCAGTTCATTGCTGATCCTGGCGGCACGGGCGTCGAGCGCCTTGGCGATCATGCCAGGCACCTTGATGTAGACGGCAACGCCGAGGAAGATGATCAGGGCTATCGTGGCCCAGAGCGTCGCGAGAGATGTGTAATCCATGATGCGCTCCTCACCGGGCCACGGATTTGACCGCGGCCGCGATCTCGGCCTTGCTGGCCTTGCCGCCAACCAGAGCCTCGACGATCGCCGAAGCGGTGTCCTCGGCGATGCTGCCGACTTCCTTCATGGCATTGGCCTTGATGGAAGAAATGCGGGCTTCGGCTTCGCCAAGCTTCGCGTCGAGCGCAGCCTCGACCTTCTTGCGAGCGGTGTCGGCCTCGGCCTTGGCAGCGTCGTTGGCCTGCTGGCCGATCGCGTTGGCCTTGGTCTTGGCTTCCGCCAGTTCCTGCTCGTAGGCAGCAACGGCGGCGTCGGCCTCGCCCTTCAACCTGGCCGCCTGGTCGAGGTCCTGCGTGATGCGATCGTTGCGGACATCGATGATGCCGCCGACGCGCGGCATCACCACCCGCTTCAGGAAGAGATAGAACAGCCCGAAGGTGATCGCCAGCCACAGAAGCTGCGACGGGAACGTCGCCGGATCGAATGGCGGAAACGTGCCATGCGCTTCAGCAGGCACGCTGGTGCCGGAATGCGTGTCGCCTTCCGTCGCAGCGTGGCTGGTATCGGCTGATGGCGCGGACTCTTGCGCAAAGGCAGATGTCACGAACATGGACTATCCCCGAAATTCAGGCCCGCCGCTTGCGCGGCCGGCCTGTCCAATCTTCCCGAGTGCTCAGCCGAACAGGGCCAGAAGCGCGATGAGAAGCGAGAAGATGCCCAGAGCTTCGGTCACGGCAAAGCCGAAGATCAGACGGCCGAACTGGCCATCGGCGGCCGACGGGTTGCGCAGTGCGCCCGCCAGGTAGCTGCCGAAGATGTTGCCGAGGCCAATGCCCGCGCCACCCATGCCCAGGCAAGCGATGCCGGCGCCGATGTACTTTGCTGCTTCTGCGTCCATTTGTTCAACTCCTTTGGATCTAAAATTCCGTTGCGATTCCATCCGGCGCCAATGTTGGAAATCTTTGGGCCGGAAACTTTTGGACCTAGTGCCCTGGATGCAGGGCGTCGTTGAGATACATGCAGGCCAACACGGCAAAGACGTAGGCCTGCAGGAAGGCGACCAGCAGTTCCAGTGCCGTCAGCGCCACCGCCATCGCCAGAGGCAGGATCGAGCCGGCGACGCCAACCGCGCCGAGCGCGCTCAGGCTGACGACGAAGCCGGAGAACACCTTCAGCGTGATGTGGCCGGCGAGCATGTTGGCGAACAGACGAACCGAGAGGCTGACCGGGCGCGACACGAAGGAGATTACTTCGATCAGCACCACGAGAGGCAGCAGGAAGACCGGCACGCCGTGCGGCACGAACAGTTTCAGGAAGCCAAGACCATGCTTCATGAAGCCGTAGACGACCACGGTTGCGATCACCAGCACGGCAAGGCCGAAGGTGACGATAATGTGGCTGGTGACGGTGAAGAAATAGGGGAACAGGCCAAGCAGATTGGCGACGAGCACGAACATGAACAGCGAGAACACGAGAGGGAAGAACTTCATGCCCTGCGTGCCGGCGGCGTCGCGCAACATGTTGCCGACAAACTCGTACGCCATCTCGGAGACCGACTGAAGCCGCCCGGGAACCAGGCTGCGGCTCGACGTCGTGAGAAACAGGAATCCAGCCGCGACGATCACGGTTGCGACCATGAACAGCGCCGAATTGGTGAAAGACAGGTCATAGCCGCCGATGTCGATCGGAATCAGCTTGTTGATATGGAACTGGTGGATCGGATCGACCTTGTCAGCTGCCACGTTCAAACCCCGTCAATGCCGCGTACGGCCTCGTTACCATTACCGCACATGGTGCGCGGTCATTTCTTGTCGTCTTGGCCACGGCGCGATTTATCGCCCTGTCCAAATTCTGCCACGACGCCGGCGGAACGCATCACATTGAGCACTCCGGCGCCAAAACCAAGCAGCAGAAACACGATCAGACCCCATGGCGATGTCCCCGCCAGACGGTCGATGACCCAGCCGATGCCGGCACCCACCACCACCCCGGCGATAAACTCGCTGGAGAGTTTGAGCGCCTGACCATAACCGGCCACACTGCCCGCTTTCGCGTCGTCTTTCCCCTCGAGCCGGCCCGGCCGCCTTGTCGCAAGCGAAGCTTCAAGGTCACGGCGGCGGCGCTCAAGATCGTCGTCGCGGATGTCGGGTTCATGCTGATTGCCGCGGCCGGTTTCTCCGGTTCCGTCTGGCCCATTCTTGTCGGCCATCGCAACCCCCCTGCCCGGTCAGACCGTCACCGTCCGTCCGCTTCTAAAGTCGCCGGCAACATAGTTAGAGGGTTTGCGCCCGTCAAGCCACGGGCGGAAGTTCATTGCCATGTATTTTAGGCAATAAAATCAATGAATTACGAAGGTGCGACATCGTGCCCGCCAGGATGACGAGGATGCATGGCGCGAATCCCCCGCGCAATGGCTCTTTGATCGGCTGCGCGCCACATCAAGGATCAGCGGCTGCTCCGCACTCAGCTCCAGCCGCCGCCATAGGTCCGATAGAAGATATGCAGGCCGATCTTGGTCATCTTCTGCATCGTGCGCGCCCAGCCGGGGTGGACATATTGGGCATAGTAGTGGGTCGACGATCCGACTTCCGGAATGAAGATCTTGCCGGCGGTGACGGCCATGGCGATCTCCTGGGCGGTCTTGTAGGCGGCTGGGCTATCGATGCGCTTCTTCCTGCCGTCGCAGGCGAAGGAGAACTGGCAACGGTTGAACCAGCTGTCGTTCTGGTAGACGACGCCGCAGATCGAATTCGGATAGGTCGGATTGCGGACGCGGTTGAGGATGACCTGAGCGACAGCGGCTTGGCCGCGCACGGATTCGCTCCTCGCCTCGAAATAGATTCCGTTGGCAAGGCATGCCTGCTCCTTCTTGGAGAAGACACTCGCCGGCAGCGGGTTCTGGATCCACGAATGATCGCCCTTGGCCATCGGCGGAATGAAGCGGCCCTCATTGGGCTGCTCGTCCTGAAGCAGGGCCTCGAAGGGCGATGCCTTGGCATAGTCCGGCTCGGATTGCGCATAGGCGGTGGCCAGCACATCCGGATGGTCGTTGTTGACCAGCGCCGCCAGCATGGCCGGCACGCCGGGATCCGGCTTCTTGTCCTCGCGCGCATGGAATGCCGCGGCGATCTGGATTTCCTTGCCTTTGATCTGCGGCTTGGCGAAAGCCATTTTCAGGCCGCTGTCCATGCTGGG
Source organism: Mesorhizobium sp. M7A.F.Ca.CA.002.04.1.1 (assembly GCF_004022805.1). Lineage (NCBI taxonomy): Bacteria > Pseudomonadati > Pseudomonadota > Alphaproteobacteria > Hyphomicrobiales > Phyllobacteriaceae > Mesorhizobium > Mesorhizobium sp. M7A.F.Ca.CA.002.04.1.1. The sequence goes on from NZ_RZPL01000296.1 coordinate 4,722, forward strand.
TCGCAGCAAGGAGGAGGTGCGCTCGAAGATCGAGCCGGCGTTGAAGTTCTTCGGGGGTGCGACGGGAGACATCTGGACGATGCGCCCTTTCTTCTCGGCGCGCACGACGCGGTCCTCATCGGGCGTGGCGCTGACCTTGCCGCCCTTGCCGCGAAACGACACGTTGCCGACACCGGCCAGGTGGACGCCCGATCCGGAAATGGAGCCGGTGACATCGGAATCGACAAAGGGCATCTCGGCCGCGTGGGTCGAGCCGGCGACGGATTTCTCGACATAGGAATTCCAGCGCGTGCTCGATGCTTCGAGGCCGGAAACGAGGCTCGTCATGTCCTGATAGGCGGCGACGGTCGGAAAGCCGATCCAGATGCCGAAACCGATGACGAGCGGACCCAGAAAGCCACGTTTTCTCTCACCGGCGGCGGCAACCAGCCGCTTCAACACACGTCGATGCACGGAACTCTCTCCAGGAACGCTACAGACCCCACTGGAGAGCAAAATGATGCATTAACCTTGATGGGACGTTAACGGATTCGATCGGGTTTTCCCGGTCGGCCCGAGGTCGTGGTTGCGAAGTCGGGCGATTTTGCGGCCGGACCATTCAGGCCGGGCGCAGGAAGATCGGCCGGGCGATCAGCGCGCAGATGGCGGCCGCCAGCCAGACGCCGGACCAGGACCAGAGGTGCAAGAGCCCCGGAATGGCCACCGGCACCAGGAAGAAGCCGACGAAAACAAAGGTGTTGGCAAGGCTGAGCGCGGTTCCGACATGGCCGGCGCCGGCAAGGGTGGCAAGCTCGGTGTAGGCGACGCCGTGCCAGGCGGAGACAGAGATGCCTGCGACAATAAGCACGACCGGAAGAACCGCCGACCAGATGAGCTGGCCGCCCGGAATGGTTGGGCCGAACAGGACCAGCAGCCAAAGCATGGCGAAGGCAAGGGCGCTGAACGCGCTGCACAGGCGAAGAAATTGGCGGCGGTTGCCATAACGGTCGGTGAAGCGGCCGCTCCAGATGCGCATGACCATGGCGCTGATCTGCACCGCGGCGAGGCTGGCACTGATTGCCGCCGTTCCCAACCCAACGAAGTCGTGCAGGAATACGGAGGCGAAGGTGAGCACGGCCACCTGCGGAAAGCAGAGCAGGCCGATGGCGGTCGCGATACGCCAGACGTCGCGATTGCGCAGCGGCGCCGGTCCGGCCACAGCCGAAGCGGGATGGCCCTCGCCCGCCGTCGGCGGCTCGTGCAGCCAGCGCCAGGCGAACAGGGCAGACAGAGCGGATGCACCCGCCAGGACTCCGAACACCGCGGCAAAGCCGAAAGCCAGCGCAAGCGAGGGCAGCACGAGCGCGCCAAGGCCGCCGCCAAGCGGCACCGCCGTCTGCCTGATGCTCATGGCGAAGCCGCGCTCGTTTTCCCGGAACCAGCCCATGATGGCGCGGCCGCTCGAACCGTTGACGCTGCCGCCGAGCAATCCGGTGATGAATAGGCTCGTGGAGAGCAGCGTGACATCGGGAGTACCGGTCCTTGTCGGCACGACCAGCATCGCCATGACCAGGAGCCACGCCGCCGTCGCGCCGAGCCCGATCAACAGCACGCGGCGGTCGCCCCAGCGATCGGTGAGCAAGCCCCAGGGCAGTTCGCTGAGCGCGACCCCAAGCCCGAGAAGGCCGAGCGCCAGACCGAGTTCGGCATTGCCTAGGTG
>NZ_RZPL01000297.1:0-6401 GCF_004022805.1 Mesorhizobium sp. M7A.F.Ca.CA.002.04.1.1
GGAAGCGTGCCTCGCGTGACAGCAGCGGAATGCGCAGGACGCCGAGGAAATTCAGGCCCATGAGGATGATCAGCACGCCTGCGCCCATGGCCAGCGGCTCCTGCCAGACGCGCAGCAGCCGGCCGATGGTCGAGGCGCCGGCGCCGAGCGCGACAAAGACGGTCGAGAAGCCGAGCACGAAGGCGATCGAAGAATAGATCAGCGCGCCGCGTGCGCCTTCACGCGCTGTCGCACCCGCATTGCCACGGAAATCGTCGACCGAGACGCCGGCCATATAACAGAGATAAGGCGGCACCAGCGGCAGCACGCAAGGCGACAGGAACGAAATCGCCCCAGCCCCGACCGCGCTGACATAGCCGATGTCCAATGCCATTTCCAAGAACTCCAATGTCGTGACGCCGATATAGCGACGCGCAGCCTTGTCCACCAATCACCATTGTGTTGGCAAGATCATCCATTGCCCGACGCACTTGCCAGGAAGAAACGACAGCCCGCAGGCGTTGATGCTGTGAGGCCGCGATTTCCCGCGCGTCTCCAGATATCAGTCAGGAGATTTCCATGAAAACCATAACCGCAGGACTGGCAGCGCTTCTGCTCAGCACCGCCGCATCCTTCGCTGCCGACGCGTGGAAGGAAGCCGAGGTCAATGGCGCCAAGATCTACACCGACGCCAATGGCATGACGCTTTACACCTATGACAAGGACGAGAAGGGCAAGAGCAACTGCTACGACAAATGCGCCACCAACTGGCCGCCGCTGAAAGCCGAAGCCGGCGCCAAGGCGGATGACGAGTGGAGCGTCGTCGACCGCACCGACGGCACCAAGATGTGGGCCTATGACGGCAAGCCGGTCTACACCTTCATAAAGGACAAGAAGCCCGGCGATGTGACCGGCGACGGCGTCGGCGAAGTCTGGCATATCGTCAAGGCCGACTAAGCACGCCATTCCCGCTGCTGGCGGGACAAGGGCTGGTCGCCGGGCATCTCCATGCCATCCGGCGGCCGGCATCGAACAGCCCGTTATAATGTCGCCCGTCCTGGTTTGGGCAGCATTTCAACGACTCGGCGGAAAAATGAATCGGGTCGTTTCCGCTGACTCAGACCCACCATCTGCCTTTCCCAAATTCTGTGATTTTCTCCATACACTCTAAGAGTGTATTGCTGCGGACCGGCCCGCAATTTGGGCGCTTCCCCTTGACCGGATGCAAAAGCGCGGCCATGTGAGCGACAAATAGAACGAGATTTCGTCGCGCGCAGCGGAATTCTTCTGCCGCACCACAGCTGATATGAGACCTCATGGACGTCGTCGTCGTCGAATCGCCGGCCAAGGCGAAGACAATCAACAAATACCTCGGCAAGAACTACAAGGTTCTGGCCTCGTTCGGCCATATCAGGGACTTGCCGGCCAAGGATGGCTCGGTGCGTCCGGATGAGGATTTCGCCATGTCCTGGGCGGTCGACACCGCCTCCGGCAAGCGCCTCGCCGACATCGCCAAGGCGGTCAAGGACGCCGACGGCCTGATCCTCGCCACCGATCCGGATCGCGAAGGCGAAGCGATTTCCTGGCATGTGCTGGAAGTTCTGAAGCAGAAGCGCGCGCTGAAGGACAAGCCGGTCAGCCGCGTCGTCTTCAACGCCATCACCAAATCGTCGGTGCTGGAAGCGATGGCCAATCCGCGCCAGATCGATGCGCCGCTGGTCGATGCCTATCTCGCCCGCCGGGCGCTGGATTATCTCGTCGGCTTCACGCTGTCGCCGGTGCTGTGGCGCAAACTGCCGGGCGCCCGTTCGGCCGGACGCGTCCAGTCGGTTGCGCTGCGTCTCGTCTGCGACCGCGAATCCGAGATCGAGCGCTTCATCCGCGAGGAATACTGGCAGATCGCTGCACTGCTGGGCACGCCGCGCAACGAGAATTTCGAAGCGCGGCTGACCGCCTTCGATCGCAAGAAGCTGCAAAAGCTCGACATTTCCAACAAGGCGCAGGCCGACGACATCAAGTCGATGCTCGAAGGCGCGACCTTCAAGGCGGTGTCGGTGGAAGCCAAGCCGACCAAGCGCAATCCCGGCCCGCCCTTCACCACCTCGACGCTGCAGCAGGCCGCCTCGTCGGGTCTCGGCTTCTCGGCCAGCCGCACCATGCAGGTGGCGCAACGCCTCTATGAAGGCATGGAGATCGGCGGCGAGACCACCGGTCTGATCACCTATATGCGAACCGACGGCGTGCAGATGGCACCCGAGGCGATCGACGCCGCACGCGATGCCATTGCCAAGGAATTCGGTCCGAAATACCTGCCGGAAAAGCCGCGCCAATATACGGCCAAAGCCAAGAACGCCCAGGAAGCGCACGAAGCGATCCGCCCGACGGATTTCATGCGTACCCCGGCATCGGTCAGGCAATATCTCGATTCCGACCAGATGCGGCTCTATGAGCTGATCTGGAAGCGCGCCATCGCCAGCCAGATGCAGCCGGCCGAAATCGAGCGCACCACCGCCGAGATCGAGGCGGCCAATGGATCGCGCACCGCGGAGCTGCGTGCCATCGGTTCGGTCGTTCGGTTCGACGGTTTCATCGCCGCATACACCGACCAGAAGGACGACGATGCGGAAGACGAGGAAAATCGTCGCCTGCCCGAGATCCGTGCCGGCGAGCAGCTTGCCCGCCAGGCGATCAACGCCACCCAGCACACCACCGAGCCGCCGCCGCGTTACTCCGAAGCGTCGCTGATCAAGAAGCTGGAAGAGCTCGGCATCGGCCGGCCTTCTACCTATACGGCGATCCTGAAGACGCTCGAGGACCGCGACTATGTCACCATCGACAAGCGCCGGCTGGTGCCGCAGGCCAAGGGCCGGCTGCTGTCGGCTTTCCTCGAAAGCTTCTTCAAGCGCTATGTCGAGTACGACTTCACCGCGTCCCTCGAGGAAAAGCTCGACGAGATTTCGGACGGCAAGCTCGCCTGGAAGGACGTGCTGCGCGATTTCTGGAAGGATTTTTCCGGCGCCGTCGCCGACATCAAGGAACTGCGCGTCACCGACGTGCTGGATGCGCTCAATGAAGAGCTGGCGCCGCTGGTGTTCCCCGCGCGCGAAGACGGTTCGAATCCACGCATCTGCCCGAAATGCGGCACCGGCAATCTGTCGCTGAAGCTCGGCAAGTTCGGCGCCTTTGTCGGCTGCTCCAACTATCCCGAATGCTCCTTCACCCGCCAGCTCGGCGATGCCGCCAACTCCAATGGCGAGAATGGCGGCGGCGAAGACGGCACCAAGGTCATCGGCAAGGACCCCTATACGTCAGAGGAAATCACGCTGCGCAGCGGCCGCTTCGGCCCCTATCTGCAACGCGGCGACGGCAAGGAAGCCAAGCGCTCCAGCCTGCCCAAGGGCTGGACGGCAGAGTCGATCGACCACGAAAAGGCGCTGGCGCTGCTGTCGCTGCCGCGCGATGTCGGCCAGCATCCGGAAACGGCCAAGATGATCTCGGCCGGGCTCGGCCGTTACGGTCCGTTCGTGCTGCATGACGGCACCTATGCCAATCTCGAAAGCATCGAGGACGTGTTCTCGATCGGCCTCAACCGCGCCGTGTCGGTGATCGCCGAGAAGCAGCTGAAGGGCAAGGGTGGCCGCAATGGCGGCACGGCCGCTGCGCTCAAGGAGCTCGGCGACCACCCCGATGGCGGCGGCAAGATCGTCGTGCGCGACGGCAAATACGGGCCTTACGTGAATTTCGGCAAGGTCAATGCTACGCTGCCCAAGGGCAAGGATCCCCAGTCGGTGACGATGGAGGATGCGCTGGCGCTGATTGCCGAGAAGGAAGCCAAGGGCGGCGGCGGCAAGAAGCCGTTCCGCAAGGCGGCCGCGGCCAAAGCTCCGGCAACCAAGAAAGTAGCCGCCAAGAAGCCGGCTGCGAAGAAGCCGGCCGCGAAGAAAAAAGGGTAGGACAGCGTGGCGCGCAAGATCACCGGCAGAACCCACGGCGATCCGCGCACCGCCGACACCAGGGCCAAGGTCAAGGACGACTATCGGCCGTCGCGTGACGAAATCCTGCGCTACATTGCCGAAAATCCCGATCGCGCCGGCAAGCGCGACATCGCGAAGGCGTTCGCGCTGCGCGGCGACGACCGCATCTGGCTGAAGGATATTTTGCGCGACCTGCAGGACGAAGGCGTCCTCACCAAGGAGCGCAAGGGGCTGGCCCGCGTCGGTGCCCTGCCCCATGTCACGGTCCTCGATATTTTCGACCGCGATGCCGATGGCGTGCTCTTGGCGCGCCCAACCGAACACACAGCCAATGGGCCGCCGCCCATCGTTTCCATCCGCCTGTCGCGCAGTGGCAGTGGACCGGCGCCCGGCATTGGCGACCGCGTGCTGGCCAAGACCTTTCCCGCCGACGACACGAACGTCGCCCTGGGCGGCCCCGCCTACACCGGGCGGGTGGTGAAGATTTTCGAAAAGCGCACCGATGCCGTGCTCGGTATCTTTCGCATCCTGCAGGACGGCACCTTCCGTATCGAACCGGTGGAACGGCGCCAGCCCGAACTGATCGTCGACAAGGAATTCCAGAACGGCGCCAAGAATGGCGACCTGGTCGAGGTCGAGCCGGCGCGAGCCTCCCGTTTCGGCTTGCCGAGAGCCAAGGTGCTCAACGTGCTGGGCTCTCTGACCAGCGAAAAGGCGGTCTCTATGATCGCCATCCATGCGCACGACATTCCGCATATCTTCCCGGCCGACGTCATCGCAGAATCCGAAGCGATCAAGCCGGCGACGCTGGATCACCGCGAGGATTGGCGCGACCTGCCGCTGATCACCATCGATCCGGCCGACGCCAAGGACCATGACGACGCCGTCTTCGCCACGCCGGATCTCGACGAGAAGAACCCCGGCGGCGTGGTTGCCACCGTGGCGATCGCCGACGTCGCCGCCTATGTGCGCTATGGCACTGCACTCGACCGCGAAGCGCTGAAGCGCGGCAACTCGGTCTATTTCCCGGATCGTGTCGTGCCGATGCTGCCCGAGCGCATCTCCAACGATCTCTGCTCGCTGCGCGAGGGCCAGGACCGGCCGGCATTGGCAGTGCGCATGATCTTTTCGGCCGAGGGCCGCAAGCTCAGGCACACCTTCCATCGCGTCATGATGAAGTCGGCGGCAAAGCTCGCCTACCAACAGGCTCAGGCGGCGATCGACGGTGCGCCAGACGACAAGACAGGCCCGATCCTCGAAACCGTGCTGAAGCCACTGTGGGACGCCTATGCGATCCTGAAGCGCGGCCGCGATGGCCGCCAGCCGCTCGAACTCGATCTGCCGGAGCGCAAGATCGTACTCAAGCCGGACGGCACCGTCGACCGCGTCATCGTGCCGGAGCGGCTCGATGCCCACAAGCTCATCGAAGAATTCATGATCCAGGCCAATGTCGCCGCGGCCGAGACGCTGGAGGCGAAGAAGCAGGAGCTGGTCTATCGCGTCCACGACGCGCCGTCGCTCGCCAAGCAGGAATCGCTGCGCGAGTTCCTGCAGACATTGGGCCTGTCACTGGCGCGCGGCGCGCAGATGCAGCCAAGCCAGTTCAACGGCATTTTGGAGCGCGTGCGCGGCGCCGACAATGAAGGCCTTGTCAACGAAGTGGTGCTGCGCTCGCAGAGCCAGGCCGAATACTCGCCAAAGAACATCGGCCATTTCGGTCTCAACCTCCGCCGCTACGCCCATTTCACCTCGCCGATCCGCCGCTATGCCGATTTGATCGTGCATCGCGGACTTATTGCCGCACTCGGACTGGGTCCGGGTGGGCTGACGCAGGACGAAGCGGCACGGCTCGAAGATGTCGCGGTGCAGATCTCCGGCACGGAACGCCGCGCAATGGCGGCCGAGCGGGACACGGTCGACCGTCTGATCGCCGCCTATCTCGCCGAACGCGTCGATGACCGGTTCGATGCCCGCATCTCCGGCGTCACCAAATCAGGACTATTTGTCCAATTGCCGCAGTACGGCGCGGATGGTTTCATCCCGGTGTCAACTCTGGGCGGCGATTACTATATATACGATGAAACGGCTCGCTCCCTGTTCGGAGAACGCTCTGGCAAAGGCTACCAACTCGCGGACCGCGTCGAGGTCCGGCTTATCGAGGTGGCGCCGATGGCCGGCGCGATGCGCTTCGAGATGTTGACCGACCCAAAGCCTCTGCCGGGCTCCAAGCGGTCGTTTCACAAGGCCAAGGGCCGCGCCCGCGCGTCGCAATCGCGACCGGGTTCGCGCGGCAGGAGACGATGATGACAACAGCCATGGAAGAACAGGTTTTCGGCGGAGAACATCACTCGGGCCGGGCCGCACGCCCGCTGTGGACGGCGATGAAGCGCGGCCTGCTCGGCCGCTGCCCGCATTGCGGCGAAGGCAAGCTGTTTCGCGCTTTTACCA
>NZ_RZPL01000298.1:0-505 GCF_004022805.1 Mesorhizobium sp. M7A.F.Ca.CA.002.04.1.1
GTGTAGAGGCCCCAGCAGAACGCGCTGCCGACGATCCACAGCTCGCCGGCGTTGAGCTTGAGCTGCAGCAGCGCCGTCAGGTTGCCGTGGGCAACGATGAAAATCATCCCGGCAAGCGCAACCAGCGCGCCAAGCGACTTCCACAGGCCGAGCGGCTCGCCAAGCACGAAACGGGCAAGCACCATCGTCATGACCGGCGACAGCGCCATGATGATGCCGGCCGTGGTGGCGTCGGTGTGGTTGAGGCCATGGTAGATCATACCCTGGCAGAGCGTCAGGCCGATCGCCCCCACGGCGACGACCTCCACGGCGCGCGTTCGCAAAAGCCCGATCATCGCCTCGTGATGACGGTGCACGATCGGCAGCAGGATGGCGCAGGCAAGCGTCAGCCGCCAGAAACAGAGACCCCAGGGCGGCATTTCAGGCGCCACCCATTTGGCCGCGATGTAGACACCGGCCGAAAGCAGCCAGCACAGGACGGCGGCCGGATAGCCGGCCAGGGAGG
>NZ_RZPL01000298.1:515-6395 GCF_004022805.1 Mesorhizobium sp. M7A.F.Ca.CA.002.04.1.1
GGATATGGGGCGCACGGGTTGCGCGGCTTGATGCGCTATCGGCATTGCCTGCATGTCATGCCTCCCCTTCGATGACCTCGGCCAGACGGGGCAATATAGCCTGTGTCGTTGGGTCGTGCATCCGTTTTGAGAGGTCGAGGAGGAATCTGGGCAGCCGCGCGGACCTCAAGGGCAAGGGGAAACTATCAGCCAGGGAGAGCGAAATGATCCGGAAAATGAAATGCGGAAAATACCGGCTTTATTCGCGCTAGGAGGATGAGAAGACCGGGAAAAGGCGGAATCTGGGAACGTTCGAGACGCGTGAGGCGATGGAGAAGCATGAGCGCGAGGTGTAGTATTTTAAGCGGCATTGAGGGGATAGTGGGACGTTCCTTGCAGGCTGGATACCTGGGCATGGCCCGGCGGGAGTCCTCTTTCACACCAAACTTCGCCCGGCAGAACATTCCGAGAAGACAGCGATCACGGCGGGCATGTTCCTACTGGCAATTGCCGCCATCGGCGCAATATAGCTGCACCAGCAGCGGAGCAGGAGACGGGCAACGTGCTGATGGTGGCGAATGGGTGGTAGGGAAGCTTTCAGTTGAGGGGCGGGTTGCGGTGGATCACAGCTCCCTGGGCGCGTATCGCTTAGTATGGATGCGTTAGGCTCAGGTTGAGTGATGCGGTCACCCTTTCCTAAACACTACAGTGCCCTTATACCGAATCGGTCGCTTGCGGCACAGGAACAGTGAACTCCAGAGGTCATTTGCATACTCTCGAATCCTATCTCAGTGATGGAATCCAACGTGATCGGGAAGACATTGCCGCCATCGATCGAGTGCTTCTAGAAACAGGAGAAACGATTGCGGGAACGTTCAATTCGGAGAAACCCAACTGGCCCTATGAAATTCCCGATCGCCGAAAAGAAAATGACAAGCACAAGATTTCGCATAGCACGATGACAATGATGATCCGCGCAATCGATCTTCTTCGCGAGTCGCAACGAGTTGGCACATCTCGTCCAGGCTATGCATTTGAGGTTGGCGGTCAATACGCGAAAAAGCTGGATGAAGCGCGAAAGAAGGCATTTGACAGGTTGGTCGCTGAGCTTAGAGAAGCCCGTTCTGAGACCAGAGCCCAAACCATAACAACGATTTCTCCTACCTACGGGACCAATGACCCGCTAACCATGTCGTTTCTTGCCGAGGTTTTGTCGGCGACACCTGGTGGGACCGATGATCTCATGGCCGATGCCAGGATCGTCGTTCAGAAACTCGTAAAGATTGATCCGACGAACAGCTTCGTCAGTTTTTTTATTTTTAAGAACAGAGGCTTGACGGAATCAAAAGTCGTACCCAACGCATTCGTTCCTTTGTTAGTCGTGCGTGCAGCTCATACGCTGGGGCAAGAGATAGAAGGCAGAGCTGCATATCTGCGCTACTTTGAGAGTACACTTCACGATCAGCTTTCGTACTCAAATATCCCGGACAGCCGCTTCGATCCTGCCGAGTTGATCTTCTCTTTGGAGGGCGTGCTGCTCCTCTCGGAGCAGACAATAGATGTGCGTCTATTCGACCGTGTTCTTGATGTCCTCGAGCAAGCGCAGCAGACTAGTGCTCACTGGCGCCCAAGTAAGCCCTTCCTGCGCACCGTAAAGGGGTTTGTACTTTTCCCAATAAGTGTGGAGGCCGCAAATTCACTTCTGCGGTGCTGCCAGAGACTAGATAAGGACGAGCGGTTTCATGGGCGCTCGGAACGATACATAGCTCTGTTTCGCCGCTTCTGGAGTTGGCTTGCGGCGAGGCGCGTCACAATCGATGTTGAAGGAACGCCACGCCGAGTTTCAGGCTGGCACTCGGACCATGTCGCGGATCCTGACTCGATCCAACTTTGGGATACCGCGCAGGTAGTCGATTTTCTTCTGGGATACCGGCGTAGCCTCCACGGCCACATAGCTCGCACCACGCTGCGACTGTCTCGCTTCAACGTTCGAAAGCCTCAACGTGCCAAACAGTCTTGGAGTCCTGCGACCCAAGCGATGCAACTAGCTCGAAAGACGACAACGGCCGCGGCCCCGGATGACAAAGCAGATCTGAGGGAGAGCTTTGAGCCGATAACCTCACTCGGGCCATACTTCGAGACCTATCGTAAGGTAGAAGAGGAGTTCCTTTTGCCTTGGCTCGGCGGAAGTCCCCGAAATTATTCTATGTTAATTTATGGCCCGCCTGGCACCGGCAAAACCAGCGTTGCTGAAAATTTAGCGGATGCGCTCGGCTTTCCGCTCGTAACGATTACCGTCAGCGACTTTCTGGCAGGTGGCGGGGGCGAGGTGGAAGCGCGCGCTAAAATGATCTTTGAGGTGCTTGAGGCGCAGGCGGACGTCGTGGTCCTCTTCGACGAGATTGACGAACTCGTGCTGGATCGAAGCTCGAAGCGGCATGGCCAGCAAGATACCGTATTCAAGTTCATGACGCCTGGCATGCTGACCAAGTTTAATAACTTGCGCCGAGCGAAGCGCGGTATCTTCATCATGGCTACCAATTACGCATATCGCATCGATCCGGCGATCCGTAGAACGGGGCGTATCGACGAGAATTACCTACTGCTTCCGCCGGATGCTACTTCAAGGCAGAAGATGATAAAGAATTTTCTGAAAGATGCGATCGAAAAGGGAAATCTCCCGGCCGACCATGCGCTGAATCCTGACAATATCGAGAAATCCGGTAAATGGAGTATCCTGCGGAGTGCTTCATTCTTCTTGGGCTATAAGGATATCGAGGCTGCAGTGGCGCGTGTTGTTCGCCAGGTTGGTAACAGTCAAAGTGTGACGGAACTTGAGAGTGAGTTCTTGGAATGGGGACGCACAACGACTCTTCGCCTCTACAATGGCGCATTCGACGAAATAGACGATCGGGAGGCAATTGAACGCGAGTTCCTGCCCCTTATCGAGATGGCAGCGCGGGAGGGCGCAGTCCTTAAGGAAAAGAAAAATCCGGCTCTCGATTGCGCGGCTTTATTTAAGGCTGATGAAAAGAATGGCAAGCTGGCTTCGTTCGCTAGTGAACTTAAGCTCAGAGAAGAATCCTTAAGGTTCGTTAAGCGGCGCAGTCCGGAATACGTTAGGAAATGACAGCTCAATCCCCCCAGCCGCTAAGCGGCATCCGTCAAGCTTGGCGTTCTGCCTTCGGATCACGAAAGGTCGTCTATCTCAGCGGCCCGATCACGTCGGGACTGCGGTTCATAGATTGGTGGAGCAAGATCGGATATCAGCTTGAGGCCGATGCGAGCGCTTATCGTGCCGAACTTGTCGAGCAGGTGATTATTCCGAACGAGAACCAGCTCAAAGCGACAGCCGAACTGCTCCGCGCCAGGGGCTCGGAGCCGGTGGTTGAGCCAGCGAGCCTATTCATTAACGGTTGGACCCAAGAAGATTATCTAGAGTTGTGGCAGCAGTTCATCTCAGCTCACGCGAGCCGCATCCTGTTAATGGACGGATGGGAATACAGCGCGGGTAGTGCCTCTGAATTCTGCCGTGCACATCTCGAAGGCATCCCCACCGCTCGTGTTGACGGATCGCCCATCGTCGCACGAGATGGTGTCGCCGCAATCAGCCGCGCACTCGCTCGCGTTGATGCACTGGCTGTGCCGCCGCTCGCTCTCCAGAACACATTGCGTGCTGCATATAGCCAACTCGAAACAACAGTGGCGACTGTAGTCTACGTGCCGGGTGGTGGCATTCCGCGAAAAGACGCTTCGCTCGATCGGCTCGCTGAACTTATCAACGTAGCGCAATTCGTCAGCTATGAACCGCATCGTGGGAAACCAAAGCAGGCGTATTCACGCGTCCTTGGGGAAAGCCCTAACCGCATATTCTCCAACGTTACCGAAGTTGCCGAGACACTCCTTGCGCGAAGCGCTGACGGCTCCGTGAATGTGAGAAGCTTTACACCTGAAAGCCCGCTTAGCCGCGAATTCATATACGGTCTGACTCGAGTTAACGATATTGTCGATGCGATCGCACGCCTCACGCGCGAAGGTCTGCATACCATCGTAAATGAAACGGTCGATATCCACGATGGTGGCGTTTCCGGGGTGGTGCTTGGGAAGATCATCGAGTTTGCTCCCGACGATACGCCTCGCGCGGTAGAGAAGGCAGGCACAGCTTCTCTACCTCTCGGTTGGGGATTCCGACTCCTCGCTACGGTTTACGGTTTCGAACCGGATTTGGCAGTTCCCGAAAACACGCGCCTGGAATTCAGTCTGCATCCCCGGCCACGTGGCTGGCGTCGCATGCACACGTTGGGATGGGAGATTGCTGAACACAAAGGGTTAGATTTGTTTCCGGTAGCGCAGTGGCCCAACAGATTTAGTCATATGCTTGGCGATAAGGTCTTCGGGCTTCTTGTCGCACACCTCATTGGCCTGCCAGTACCGCGCACTACTGTGGTCAATCGGCGGGTGGCACCGTTTACGTTCGGCCAAGCAACGGGTTCGTCGGAGGTCTGGTGTCGCACTGCACCAATCGAGCAGACACCGGGCAAATTCACGACAACGCGCGGCTGGAGCGACCCCTTTAGGATCATGCAGGAAGAAGATCCGGACCACAAGTTAATCGCTTCGATTCTGGGACAAGCAAGTGTTGAGCCGCTCTATTCCGGTGCGTCGATAGTGCTCCAGAGCGGGGAGATCGTCACCGAGGGGCTACGCGGTGTGGGTGACAGGTTCATGTTAGGCACTGCCAAGGCAGAGATACTTCCGTCGTCAATTATCGCGGACGTTGAACGCCTGCATGCGGGTGCGGCCGAATTGGGCCCGGTGCGTTTCGAGTGGGTTCACGATGGCAAACGGGCATGGGTGGTGCAGATGCATCATGGCGCAACTAAGAGTGCTGCTGGCGTGCTTGTCCCGGGAAAAGCAGAGCATTGGATAGTCTTTGACGTCTCGCAAGGACTTGAGAAGTTACGCGACGTCATTGACAGCCTTGAGCCGCACCATGGTGTGGAATTGCAGGGCGAAGTTGGCCTAACTAGCCATATCGCGGACGTTATTCGCAGAGCAAACGTGCCAGCACGCATGAAACCGCAGGACCGTGATGCGGCCTAGTGCTGGGCAAGCAAACATCACCGTAGCCGAGTGCTCTTTCGGGTAGGGTCGCCGGGAACAGGAATTGTCGTCCTACCGCCTTCCCACCCCTGGCATTAACCATTCGTTAACCATTCCCTCGCTAGCGTTTACCTCTCAGTAAGGATTCGCCAGCCGTGACCTTTGCCGCCCCCCTCGAGGCCAAATCCATTCGCTTTCGTGCCCGCTCTTTCGTCGCTTTCACGCTGACGCCGGAGGCGCCTTTGGACGTGTGGCTGGAGGGGCTGGATCACTGGATCGGCAATTCGCCTGGCTATTTTGCCGGGCGGCCGGTGGTGCTTGATCTCAACACCTTGAAGCCCGATGTCGCCGCGATCGAATCGCTGGTCGACGTGCTTGGCCATCGCGGCATCCGCGTCTACGCCATCGAGCTCGACGGCCACGCCGCACTCGCGCCCAACCTGCCGCCGGTGCTGGTCGGCGCCAAGGAGGCGACGACGGATGGGTTGCTGCCCCGCGAGGCGCGGGCGGAGGGTTTCGACAAGGCCGAGGGCAGGGCGGCTGAACAGCATGCGGATGCGGGCAGCGCGGCCAAGGCCGGCGACGGCAAGGCTGGCGCAAGCAAGGCGGGCGATAGCGAGCCGCAGGTTGAAGCTTCGGGCACGCTGATGATCAAGGCGCCGATCCGCTCCGGCCAGGCGATCGTGCATCCGCATGGCGATGTCATCGTGCTGGGTTCTGTCGCTTCCGGGTCGGAGATCATCGCGGCGGGCTCGATCCATGTCTACGGCACGCTGCGCGGGCGCGCTTCGGCGGGTG
>NZ_RZPL01000299.1:0-6377 GCF_004022805.1 Mesorhizobium sp. M7A.F.Ca.CA.002.04.1.1
TCGATGTCCAGTTCCTTGGCTTGCTTCGCCAGGCGGTCGAGGTCGAATTTCTCGGGCCGCAGATAAGCGAACTCGATCAGCCGGTAACCATGATCCGCCGACTTGGCGAGTGCCATTTCCAGGCCCTCCTGGGTCAGGCCGTTTGTCCAGACAAATGAATGGATACCAAGACGCCGCATTCAGATCCTCCGATAATCAGGTTTGCATGTTAAAGATACAAACTTGATCCTGAATGCCTAAAATTCAGCTTCGGCGCAAGAGGAATTCTGGCATTGGTCGGCGCGAGCCAATCATGCCGGATTAAAAAAATGCTGGAAAACAAATGGTTGAGAGGCATCATGGAGATGCGAGAAAATCTTCTCTGACCTATGCGAGAAACGGGATATGCAGCTTTTGACAACAAATATCCCGTCACTTGCGCAGACCGAGCGGCATGGACCGCTCGCTCGGCGAGACGCAAGGCGAATGCGGAACGAGCGGAACCCGGTCCAACGTTCGTTGGTTCCTGCCAAGGCATTCGCTTGGGACCAGCCGGCGGACGCCCGATCCTCCGGCTTGCCCAAGCGCGCACCCGGACGCGGCGACGCGCAAACCCTCAGCCGGGAAACAGGTCCAGGATCGACGACAGACGGTTGGCACTGAGATCGATGTCGCTGAGCGGGCCGCCGCTGGGGAGATAGCCAACCACGAACAGACCGGCGGCCCGTGCGGCCTTGGTGCCGGTGCGGCTGTCTTCCACAGCGACGACGGATCCCGGAGCTATGGCGAGCTGCCGGCAGGCCTCGCGATAGGGCGTTGGGTCGGGTTTGCCGACCGTAACGTCGTCGAGGCTGATTGTGAGGCTCATATGGTCGAGCACGCCGAGCGCATCCAGATTGGCATTGACGACTTGCCGGCCGGAATTTGACACGCAGACCTGCGGGACGCCGCGGTCAGCCAGGGTCCGGATCGTCTCGACCGCCTCGGGGATCGGGATGGCGTCCGCCCGGTTGGCGACGTAGTGGGCATTGATGGCGGCGAGCCACTCCGCCTGGTCAAGCCCGACTGGGAGGCGCGGACGCAGCATTGTCCAGACGTCGCCCATATGGATGCCGCGAAAGGCTTGGTCGGGCAGGTCGTCAAGATCGACGTTCCAGTTGCGGCAGCCGGCGAGGAGAGATTGATGATGCAACGGCTCGCTGTCGATCAGCGTTCCGTCGATGTCCCAGGCGACGGCGCGATACATCACGATGGCGATCCCGCTTTGGTCGCGCCAGGAGCCGATAGGCGTGTATAGAGATCGCGATAGCGGCGGTAACCGTCGCGGTAGATGTCGGCCTTTCGCGGGTCGGGATCGAGCCGGTCGGCGAAGCTGACGAAACCGGAAACGCCCGACCAGTCGTCGGTCAGGCCGGTGCCTATCGCCGCCGTCCAGGCAGCGCCGATGCAGGAGCCGGGGTGCCCGGTCAGGCGTTGGACCGGCTTTTGCAAGACATCCGCGACAATCTGCATCCAGACCTTGCTGCTTGAGCCGCCGTCGGAGGCGAGATAGCGCTCGGTCCGATGGCCCATGTCGTTGAGCACCTCGACATGATGCGCGATGGCAAAGGCATAGGCCTCGAGCAAAGCGCGCCAGACATGGCCGATATCGTGCGAAAGCGTCAGGCCGTCGATCACGCCGCGGGCCGCTGGATCATGGATCGGCGTCTTCTCGCCAAGGAAATAGGGCAGGATGATGAGGCCGTCGGCACCGGCGGGACGCTCTGCCGCCAGCGCATCGAGCCGCTGGTGTACGGAAATACCCTCGGCCTGTGCCGCGGCCATCTCGCCGCCGGCGAAATTGCGTACGAACCAGTTGAGGGCGGAGCCGCCTGTCGACATGCAGCCATTGGGCATGAACAGGCCCGGGACCAGGTGATAATCGAGATACATGCGCGGATCGGGCTTGATCTGATCGGTAGCGATCAGGATATCGACCGAGCCGCCGAATTTCAGGAGGACATCGCCCGGCTTGGCGACGCCGGCGCCAAGCGCGGAGGCGATCATGTCGGCTGCACCGCCGACGACCGGTGTTCCCGCCATCAGGCCTGTCTCATCGGCGGCCTTCGCCGAGACGGAGCCGAGGATCTCATGCGAGGCGATCTTTCGTGGCACGGCCGAGCGCGGTATGTGCGCGAGCGCCACCAGATCGTCGTCGATCCGGTGCGTCGAAACGTCGACGAAGCCGGCCTCCAGCGCCCAGTTCTGCTCGACCGCACGTTCGCCGGTGAGGCGCCAGTTGATATAATCGTAGGAGCCGAAAACGGTGGCGATGCGGCTGAACACCTCCGGCTCGTGACGCTCAATCCAGCGCAGCTTTGCGGTGACGAGCTGTTGGTTGATGCCGTTGCCGGCCTTGGCGATGAAAGCCGTCTCATCGCATTCGGTCCGCAGTTCGGCCACTTCGGCGCCACAGCGGCCGTCGCTCTGCTGGATGCTCGGCCGCAGCACTTCGCCCTTCTCGTTCAGAAGAACGACCGCCGGCAGCATGCCGGTGGTGCCGACCGCCACGATTTCCTCGGCCTTGATGCCGCTGGTCCTGAGCAACTCCTGCACGATGTCGCGGACATTGGTCCACCATTGCGCGGGATCTTCCTCGGCCCAGCCCGCATGCTCGGAATGCAGCGTGACGGGGCGCGAGGCGAGGCCCAGCACCTGATCGGGAAGCCGGATCAGGATGCCGATCGTCGAGGTGGTGCCGATATCGAGACCGAGAACGAACGCCATGTCGAATCCATTGAAATGCTGGGAAGGGCAGGCGGGCGAAACCTGTCTGCCTCGTTGTGTCGCACTGCTCGATACCAGTCGATCATTCCGGACGCCGGCCTGCAACGATCGATATGATCACCGCGAGCCGGCGCGATGGCCGGCATCGCCGTGGAAGCCGTCCTCAGCGCAAAGTGGCGACAACATCCATGAAGCGCTTGACCCGATCGCCGTCGACGGCGTTCCAGGTATTGCCACCGATCTTGAAATGGGTCCCGATCACGACGCCGCTCGCCAGCGAAAGGACGTCGCGGACATTGTCGATGTTCACGCCGGTGTTGGCGAAGACCGGCACGTCCTTGATCGTCTCGCAGACGCTGCGCAGGTGGGACTGGTCGGCCGGCTGGCCGGTGATCGGACCGGAGACGAGGATCGCGTCTGCCATCGACGAGAACACCGCGCTCTTGGCACGCAATTCAATCGGGCGCTGGTCGAGCGAGTGTGCGAACTCGGCATTGATGTTGAAGAGAAGCTTCATGTCGTCGCGACCAAGGTTGTGCCGCAGGCGCGAGGCGGCGGCGCAATCGGGCTCCCACAAGCCCATATCGGAAGCGAACAGGCCGGTGAAGATCTCGCGCACGAAACGGGCTCCGGTGGCAGCTCCGATCGCGACGCTGGCAGTCGGATCCCAGAGATAGTTGACGCCAAACGGCACTCTCAGCTCGGGCTTCACCGCCTGGACGATGGCAGTCATGGCGGCAATGCCCTCGGGCGGCGCCTTGAAGACATAGGGGCGGTCGTTCTCGTTGCCGAACATGATGGCATCGACGCCGCCGTTCTGCAGCTTGCGGATGTCGGAGAGTACGCCATCGATCAGCTTGTCGAGGCCGCCATCGGCATCATAGAGGGGCGTTCCCGGCAGGGCACCGATATGTGCCATCGAGATGACAGCCTTCTTCTTGTCGCCGAAAAATTCAAATACCATCGAGTCTTCTCCTTGGGGATAAAGTGAAAATGGCGCGCCTCAGTCGCGCGTCAGTGGCGGCGCGATGCGCAGGTCGACCTTGGCCGCGGCGAGCGCCGCGACGATCTTGGCCGGCGGCTCGGCATCGGTGATGAGGATGTCGAAGTCCGACAGTGGCGCTATCCGCACCAGCGACATGCGCAGGAATTTGGCGGAATCGCACAGGACGATCTTGGTGCCTGACCGCCTCAGATAGGCGCGCTTCATATCGGTATCATCGAAGGAATAATCGAAGAGGCCGTCCGCTGTGATACCGGAGACGCCGATCACGGCGACATCGAACCACAGCGCCTCGAACTGGGCGATGGCCGCAGGCCCGCCGGTCGACATCTCGTCGGCCCGTACGCGGCCGCCGGCAACATAGACTTCGGGCACACCGCCATTCAGCGCCGCCGCGATCCTGAGGCTGTTGGTGAACACCTTGGCGTGCGGAAGGTCCCTGAGGTGCTCGGCCATCAGATAGGTGGTGGTGCCGACATCCAAAGCGATCGTGCGGTATCCCGAAACCAGCGCGGCCGCGGCCGCGGCAATCGCGGCCTTCGGGTCGCGGCGCTGGCGCAAGCGCGAATCGAAACTCGGCTCTTCGCTGTCCATGGCGACCAGCGGCGGGTTGTCGGCCTCGATCGCGCCGCCATGGATTCGGACCAGCCTACCCTCGCGTTCCAGTTCGACGAGATCGCGGCGGATCGTCATGTCGGAAACGGCAAGTTCGGCCGCTGCCGCGGCGACGGTGAGCGACCCCGTCCGGCGCAGCAAAGCCAGGATGCGTGCCTGCCGGTCGTGCGCGAGAAGGCGCTGACGATCGGCGTCGCGCGGTGCGCCATGCGGCGATGTCTCAGGAAGGGTGGTGTCGTCTGCCATCGATGTATCCGGTGGGTAAGCCGCCGACGAAGCGGTCTGCTGATCTTCACACTACCGCATGATCAAACATTTTCAAACAAAAATATGTTTGCAGTGTTCGATTTTATTGGTATGCATCTCGATATCAACAAAATGCGTTCCGCCATCAAGCAGAGAGAATACGACCATGCCGGCTGTCTCCGTCACGCCTCCCGTGCTTGCCGAACTCGCGGGCAAGCGAGCCTTCGTGACGGGCGGTGGCGCGGGGATCGGCCGGGCGATCGCGACCGCCCTGACGCGGCAGGGCGTCGCCGTGGCGATCGGCGATCTGGATCCCAAGGCGGCACGTCAGGCGGCTGAGGAAATTGGTGGCGGTGCCGCCGCCGTCACGGTCGATGTCCGCCGCCGCGATTCCGTCGAGGCGGCCTTCTCCACCGTACTGGAAGCGCTTGGCGGCTGCGACATCCTGATCGCCAATGCCGGCGTGTCCACCATGCAGCACGCGCTCGATCTGACCGACGAAGAGTGGGACTTCAACTTTTCGGTCAATGCCCGCGGTGTATTCCTGGCAAATCAGATCGCTGGACGGCATTTTGTCAAGCAGGGCACGGGCTGCATCGTCAACACCGCCTCGCTTGCCGCGAAGGTCGGTGCGCCGCTCCTGGCGCATTATTCGGCATCCAAGTTCGCCGTGCTCGGCTGGACGCAGGCCTTTGCCCGCGAGCTCGCGCCCAAGGGGATACGCGTTAATGCCGTCTGTCCGGGGTTCGTCAAGACCGGCATGCAATCGCGCGAAGTCGAGTGGGAGGCGCATCTGCGGCAAGTCACGCCCGAACGGGTGGTCGCCGACTATATTGCGCAGACGCCGCTCGGCCGGCTCGAGCTGCCGGAGGATGTCGCCGACGTCGTCGTGTTCCTCTGCTCGGATCAAGCCCGCTTCATGACCGGCCAGGGCGTCAACGTGACCGGCGGCGTCTACATGACCTGACGGCCTTTCGGCGGCTGTAGCCGGATCCTGATGCGGGCACGCGCCTATCCAAAAAAGTGAACACATATGATCAGAAGTTAGGCTTTTAATGTTATATTTTGTTCTCTAAGATGACCGTTCGCTCGACTTCGGCCTTCGGCGTCAGCCGGGTCAGACGGGTTCATGAGGAAAGTCTATGGCGTCTATCGAGCTCGATCGCGTTTCCAAGCTCTACGGCAATGGCAATTACGGGGTGCATGAGGTCGATCTCACCATTCCCGATGGTGAATTCGTGATCTTTCTCGGTCCGTCGGGATGCGGCAAGTCGACGACGCTGCGGATGATTGCCGGTCTGGAGAGTATCTCCTCCGGCGATCTCCGCATCGGTGGCAAGAGCGTCGCCAATGTCGCCCCGCGCGACCGAAACGTCGCCGTGGTGTTCCAGAGCTACGCGCTCTATCCGCATATGTCGGTGCGGCAGAATATGGCCTTCGGGCTGAAGATGCGCGGCACCGACGCGGCGGTCATCGATGCCAAGATTGCAGACGCCGCTAACCTGCTCGGTCTGCAGAATCTTCTCGGCCGCAAGCCGGCAGCGCTTTCGGGTGGCCAGCGGCAGCGTGTCGCGCTCGGCCGGGCGATCGTTCGCGAACCGGCGGCCTTCCTGCTTGACGAACCGCTGTCCAATCTCGATGCGCAACTGCGTGCCGAGATGCGGCTCGAACTCGTGAAGCTGCACCGGCGCCTCGGCCGCACCATCGTCCATGTCACCCACGACCAGGTCGAGGCGATGACCATGGGCGATCGCATATGCATCATGCG
>NZ_RZPL01000029.1:0-17095 GCF_004022805.1 Mesorhizobium sp. M7A.F.Ca.CA.002.04.1.1
GATGGTGACGCGCACCGAGGGGATTTCGGCCTTCAGCGCGTCCTCGATGCGGTCGCAGATGACATGGCTGGCGCCGACCGACATGTCTGCGTCGACGACCAGATGAAACTCGATGAAGGTGGCGCGGCCGGCGATGCGCGTCTTGAGGTCGTGCACTTCAAGCGCGCCCTTGCAGTTGGCCGAGATGACGTCGCGGATGCGCATGTGCTCCTGGGTGTCGACGGCGCGGTCCATCAGCCCGTTCATCGACGAGCCGATGACATGCCAGCCCTGCCACAGAATGTTCAGCGCCACGAGGACGGCAAGTGCGGGGTCGAGGATCTGCCAGCCGGTCAGGATCGCCCCGACCAGGCCGCCGAAGACCCCGATCGAGGTCACCACGTCGGTCATGATGTGGTTGCCGTCGGCGACCAGTGCCGGTGATTTCTCCGCCCTGCCGGCGCGGATCAGCGTCCAGGCCCAGAAGGCGTTGATAATCGTGGCAACGCCGTTGACCGCAAGACCTTCCCAAGGCTGTTCCAAGGGTGACGGAGTCTGCCAGGAGCGCCAGACCTCGTTGAGGATCAATAGCGCGGCAAGCACGATCAACACGCCTTCCAGCACTGCCGAGAAATACTCGGCCTTGTGATGGCCGAAGGGATGATCCTGGTCGGCCGGCTTGTGGCTGATCTGGATCGCCCAGAAGGCGGCGACCGAGGCGATGACGTTGACGATCGATTCCAGTGCGTCCGAATAGAGTGCGACTGAGCCGGTGACGTACCAGGCGGCAGCTTTCAGCGCGAGCACGACAAAGGCGACGATAATCGACCAGAAGGCGAGGTTCGCGACCTTGCGCTTCGCGGCCGCCTTGGCCGCGATCGCCATCGTGTTCTCGGCTTCGGCCATGATCGTCAGGCGGCCTTTTCCTTGGCCTTGCGCGGCAGGTGGGCGACGATGTTCTCGATGATGCGCATGCCGGCATTGTGCCCGAGCGTCATGATCGATTCCGGGTGGAATTGCACTGCGGCGATCGGCTCCTTGCGGTGCTCGAAGGCCATGATGACGCCGTCCTCGGTCTCGGCCGTGACGATGAAATCGTCGGGCAGCCGCACCGGATCGGCAAAGATCGAGTGGTAGCGGCCGACGGTGACTTCCTTGGGCAGGCCGGAGAAGATGATGCCGGGCTTGGAGACGCGGATGCGCGACGGCTTGCCGTGCATCGGTATGTGCAGCTGCCGCAGTTCGCCGCCATAGGCCTCGGCCAATGCCTGCAGGCCAAGGCAGACGCCGAAGATCGGCAGTTCGCGGGCGCGCGCCTTCTTGATGGTTGCGGCGCAATCGAAGTCCTTCGGCGTGCCGGGGCCGGGCGACAGCACGACGAGGTCGGGTTTCAGCCGGTCGAAGACTTCCTCATGCACCGGCGAGCGAACGGTCGAGACGTTGGCGCCGGTCTGGCGAAAATAATTGGCCAGCGTGTGGACGAAACTGTCCTCGTGGTCGACCAGCAGGATGTTGACGCCGTCGCCGACGCGCGCGGTGGTGCGCTCGGTGCTGGCGGAATTGCCTGTCTTGGCGTCGCGGATGGCGGAGAGCATGGCGGATGCCTTCAGTTCGGTTTCGGCTTCTTCTTCCTCGGGAATGCTGTCGAACAGCAATGTGGCGCCGGCGCGCACTTCGGCAATGCCGTCCTTGATACGGATGGTGCGGAGCGTCAGGCCGGTGTTCATGTCGCCGTTGAAATTGACCATGCCGATCGCGCCGCCATACCAGGCGCGCGGGCTCTTCTCGTTCTGCTCGATAAAGCGCATGGCCCATAGCTTCGGCGCGCCGGTGACGGTGACCGCCCAGGCATGCGACAGGAAGGCATCGAAGGCATCCATGCCTTCGCGCAGCCTGCCTTCGATGTGGTCGACCGTATGGATCAGGCGCGAATACATCTCGATCTGGCGCCGGCCGATAACGCGCACCGAACCCGGCTCGCAGACCCGCGACTTGTCGTTGCGGTCGACGTCCGAGCACATGGTCAGCTCGGATTCGTCTTTCTTCGAGTTGAGCAGTTTCAGGATCTGCTCTGAGTCGGAAATTGCGTCGTCGCCGCGCTTGATGGTGCCCGAGATCGGGCAGGTCTCGACGCGGCGGCCGTTGACGCGCACGAACATTTCGGGCGAGGCGCCGATCAGATATTCACCTTCGCCCAGATTGATGAAGAAGGAATAGGGCGACGGATTGATGGCCTTCAGCTTGCGCGAAATCTCGGACGGCTGCGTCTCGCAGCGCTCGTAGAACATCTGGCCCGGCACGACCTCGAACAGGTCGCCGCGCTTGAACGAATCCATCGCCTTGCGCACCAGGTCGGCGTATTCTCCGGGTTCATGGTCGCCGCGCGGCGGGATGCGGTCGGGGCTCTTGAACGGCTCGGAGATTTCGTCGCGCGGCAGCCCTTCGGTCGAAAAACCCTCGCCGGCATAGTCGTAGCGGTCGGTCCATGCCTTGGCCGAATAATGGTCGACGACCAGGATCTCGTCAGGCAGGAACAGCACCAGGTCGCGCTGGCTTGGCTTGCGTTCGAGCTTGTAGTCTACCGGGTCGAACTGGAAGGCGAGATCGTAGCCGAAAGCGCCGTAGAGACCTAGATTGGCGTCTTCCTCGGTCTTGAACAGAGCGGTGATGGCGCGCAGCACCGTGAACACCGAAGGAACGCGGCTGCGCTCTTCTTCCGTGAAGACACGGCCGGGCTTGGCGACGTCGAGACGGATGAGCCTTTTCGATGTCTCGGCGATGGTGATATCGGCCAGGCTACCCAGCGCCTTGCCGATGACCGGCAACAACACCTCGCCACGGCCGTTGAGGGCCTCGACACGCATGGCGCGGCCGCGCGCGGAGATAACCAGAGGCGGGTCGATGATGGCGGTGTCCCAGCGCGTGTAGCGGCCGGGATATTCATAGTTTGAGGAAAACACCGCGCCGCGGCGCGAATTCAGGCCGTCGACGTAAGCGTCGATCGCGCCCGCATACGGCCGGTCGTGGCGCGCGCGGGTGATGGTGATGCCACCCGCGGTCACGAAACTTTCCGCGCCGTTTTCCAGAACCTTCATCGTCATTGCCGTCTCCATCAGCTTCTTGGGGCAACGGACCCGGGAATGGCTTGGAAAAAACAAATGGCCGCCCGGACTTTCCGTTGCGGCCACCCTCTCTATTCACGCGCACGTGTTCGAACAGGCCGCTGTCAGCAGGCCCACCACCAAATGGTCTTGATCGAACGCATATTCATGGCGAAATCCATAGCTGCGAAAAGAAGGATGCGCAACAGGTTTGAAAGTCTGTTCGTTGGCCGCCGCTTCTCAGGCTCATGGCACATCGCCAGAGCCGACAGTGCCGCTTAGAGTGCTCATCCAACAGCAGGAAGACGGGAAAATAACCATGACCGAGCAGATCGAGCGTGCGCGGACGTTTCATTCCCTCCACGTCAAGGGCAACCCGGTCGTCCTCTACAATGCCTGGGATCCGGGTTCGGCCAAGATCATCGAGAAAGCGGGTGCCAAGGCGATCGCCACCGGAAGCTGGCCGGTCGCGGCCGCGTTCGGCTACGCCGATGGCGAGAAAATCCCGCTGGAACTGGCGCTCGACAACATCAAGCGCATCGTCGGGTCGGTCGACCTGCCGGTGACCATGGACCTCGAGGGCGGCTACGGCGTTGACCCGGAAATCGTCGCTCGCACGGTGACGTTGGCGCTGCGGGCCGGCGCTATCGGTTTCAATTTCGAGGATCAGATTGTCGGTGGCAGCGGCCTGCATGACATTTCCGTGCAGGCAAAGCGCATCGAAGCCGCGGCGGCGGCCGTCAAGGCTTCCGGCATACCGGCATTCATCAACGCTCGAACCGACATCTTCCTCAAGGCGAAACCGGATGCGCATGATGACCTTCTGCTCGACCAGGCCATCGAGCGCGCACAGGCCTTCGAAAAAGCCGGCGCGCACGGCTTCTTTGCGCCGGGCCTTGGCGACGAAGGCCTGATCGAGACGCTCTGCAAGGCAATTGCGTTGCCGGTCAACATCATTGCGCTGGCGCATGTGCCGCCGCGCCAGCGGCTGGCGGAACTGGGTGTCGCCCGCATCAGTCACGGCCCGGTGCCTTACCGGCAGATGGCGGAATGGCTGGAGGCGAAAGCGCGACTGGCTATTTCGGGCTAAGTCAGTCCTCCAGCGTTCCCGACCGGGCATCAGTGCTCTTCCTGTCGCCGACCAGCTTCAGAAGATCTTCGCCGGCGCGGATGATGCGGCGCGAGCGGCGGGTCAGGATGATGCCGTCCTGCGGCGCGAACACTTCGGTGCGGCCATCGGTTTCACCCGGTGCATGGACGATGGTGGCGAGGCGCGCGCCCTTGGCGACGCGGTCGCCGGGCTTCACGTCGTAGAGCACGGCACCGGCCCGTGGCGCCGGCATCATGTCGATGTTTTCCAATGGCGCCACGAAGCCGGTGAAAGGACCCGGCGCGGGCAGGGCGCTGTCGGCGATCACGCCGCGCGCCACCAGCAGCCGGTAGAGGCCGTCGGCGTCGGCGGCGGCCAAAGCACCATCGACATCGAGGATGCCGCGATATTCGACGGTGGTGGCGACGCGACGGTCGAGCTTGGCCACATCGGCGGGGACGTTCTGATAGGGCATGATCGAGGCGCCCTCGAAGGTGCCGTCGGTGTCTTCGCTCCACAGCACGACCGCGTCGACGCCCATGGCCGCGGCGCAATCGGCCATATCAGGCCACAGGCTTGTGTGGACGTAGAGATAGGCGAGGCCCTCGTCATCGCAGTGCAGGTCGAGCACGATGTCGTGGCCGAGCGAGAGCTGCACCAGCCGCGTCTTCAGCCGCTGGTCGACGCTGCCAAGGGTGGTGTCGGGCAAGAGCGCTGTGTCGGGCGCCGCGAGCAGCGGAAAGCCGCGGTTGAAATTGGTGCGCGTGCCGAGATGGAAGCGGCCCTGATGCTCGCCGAAATGATATTGCGCCCGGCCGATCGGATTGGCCCAGGGCACGATGGTGAGATTGCCCTTGATGCGGCCTTCGGCTTCAGCCTTGTTGAGCATCGGCATCAGCGCGTCGATGGCGACGACACCCGGCAACTCGCCGGCATGGAGTGCCGCCTGCAGATAGGCCGAAGGAGCAGCCTTGTCGGAACCAGTGAAGCGGAACAGCGGGAATTCGTAGGAAACCCCTTCGCTTTCGCCGGCGATGCGTTCGATCGATTTCTGCATGACTTCCTCCATCAGGAGCGAGAGACATGCGATTTGAAGGCGCCGATGTCGATTGGTCCAGCCTGCCGCGCTATGGGCGCAAGAGACTATTCAGCCGGAAGCGGGATGACCGGCGCGCGCCGGTCCAGCGCCTGCGACAGCACAGCGGCGGTGACCGCCAAAACAGCGAGTGCTGCGCCGACCAGCGGCAAATTGGCATAGGAAACACCGGCGGACAGGGCCACGCCGCCTATCCAGGCGCCGCTGGCATTGCCGATATTGAAGGCGCCCTGGTTCAGCGTGGCGGCGAGGTTCGGTCCCTCGGAGGCCGCCTCGACGACCCGGATCTGCAACGGCGGCACGACGACGAAGATGAGCAGGCCCCACAGGAAGACGATGCCGATGGCAACGCTGGCGATTGCGCCGAACTGCCTGAATCCAACGAAAAGCAGGGCCATCAGCAGCAGGGTGCCGATCACTGTCGGCATCAGTTTCCAGTCGGCCAGTCTGCCGCCGATAATGTTGCCGATGGTCATGCCCGCGCCGAACAGCAGCAGAACCCACGTGACTGCCGAGGTCGACAAGCCCGATACCTCGGTGAGGTAGGGTTTGATGTAGGTGAAGACGGTGAACAGGCTTGCGGAGGTCAGCGCCGCGATCAGCATGGCCAGCCAGACCTGCAGCTTGCCCAGCACGCGCAGCTCGCCGCGCAGGCCGCCACCGCTTGGCTCGGCGACATCGGACGGCACCAACCAGGCGATCGCTGCCACCGAGATCAGGCCGATACCGACCACGGCAACGAAGGTGGAGCGCCAGCCGAACGCTTCGCCAAGTGCGGTTCCGGCGGGAACACCCAGGATGTTGGACAGCGTCAGCCCGGCGAACATCAGCGCGATAGCGCTGGCGCGCTTGTTGCGCGGCACCAGGCTGGCGGCAACGACCGAGCCGATGCCGAAGAAGGCGCCGTGGCCGAAAGCGGTGAAGACACGCGCGGCCATCAGCGTCCAGTAGTTGGGCGAGATGGCGCAAAACAGATTGCCGACGACGAACAGCACGGCCAGCCCGACCAGCACCGGCTTGCGCGGCAAATGCGCAGTGGCCATGGCGACGATCGGGGCGCCGAAGACGACGCCCAGCGCATATCCGGTAACCAGCAGGCCCGCCGCGGGGATCGACACGCCGAGGTCGGCGGCGACCTCAGGCAGCAAGCCCATGATGACGAATTCGGTGGTGCCGATGCAGAAGGACGCAATGGCAAGCGCAAGGATCGGCAAGGGCATGGTGCGTCCAGACTGAATCGGTTCAATTCCAGACTGCGCGAAGCACGCCACCGTGCGCAAGCTGCATTGCTGCATTGCAGCGATGCAGAAAAGGAAGAGCTTTAAAATGGGTCTTCAACGGGCTGTCACGCCAGCGGCTTCAGCTCCTGGGCAATGGTGGGCAGCAACTCCGAAACATTGGGATGGATGTGCACGGCACGCGCCAGCGTGTCGACGGGCGCCTTGGCGTACATCAGGTCGAGCACACAATGGATAGCCTCGTCGCCGCCGGGGCCGAGCACCGAGCAGCCGAGGATCTCCCTGGTGTCGGCATCGACCAGGATTTTCATGAAACCCTGCGTCTCGCCCTTTTCGATAGCGCGGCCGACGCGGGTCATCGGCCGCTGGCCGACCAGCGCGCGACGGCCGGATTTCTTCACTGCGGCCTCGGTCATGCCGCAGCGGCCAAGCGGCGGGTCGATGTAGAGCGCATAGGCTTCGATCCGGTCGCTGACCCTCCGCGGATCGTTGTCGAGCAAATTGGCGGCGACGATCTCGTAGTCGTTGTAGGAGGTGTGGGTGAAGGCGCCCCTGCCGTTGCAGTCGCCCATCGCCCAGATGCCGGGCACGCTGGTGCGCAGCTGGTCGTCGACGGTGACAAAACCGCGCTTGTCGACCTCGACGCCGGCCCTTTCCAGGCCGAGATCGTCGGTGTTGGGCGTGCGCCCCAGCGCCAGCAGCACATGCGAGCCGACCGCCGGTGGCTTGCCGGCGGAGAAGGTCACGGCGATGTCGTCACCCTGTCTGGCGAAGGCAATGTCGTCGGCGCCGACATGGACCGCGATGCCTTCGTTTTCGAGGATCGACATCCTCGTCCTCGCGGCCGGTCAGGCGCGGGCTCTTCTCGACGACGGTGACTTCCGCGCCGAAGCGGCGGAACATCTGAGCGAATTCGAGCGAGATGTAGCTGCCGCCGACGACGACGAGATGGCGCGGCAGCACGTCGAGATCCATCATCGACGAGTTGGTCAGATAGTCGATGTCGTGGATGCCGGGAAGGTCGGGCACCGAGGCGCGGCCGCCGGTGTTGAGGAAGATCTTTTCGGCGGTCAGCAGATCGTCGCCGACGCGCACCGTGTTGGCGGATTCGAAACGCGCATGGCCGCGAT
Organism: Mesorhizobium sp. M7A.F.Ca.CA.002.04.1.1; assembly: GCF_004022805.1. Taxonomy (NCBI): domain Bacteria; kingdom Pseudomonadati; phylum Pseudomonadota; class Alphaproteobacteria; order Hyphomicrobiales; family Phyllobacteriaceae; genus Mesorhizobium; species Mesorhizobium sp. M7A.F.Ca.CA.002.04.1.1. The sequence continues at coordinate 7,635 of NZ_RZPL01000029.1, forward strand.
AGAGGGTGCACTTGTCCATGCCGGCAATCCAGGTCTCGAGATTGCCGCGAGCGTCGTTTGTGACCTTGTCCTTGCGCGCCTTGATCACCTTGTAATCCACGCCGACCGGCCCGGAGAGCGTCACGCCATAGTCGGCGGCGCGGCGCGCCAGATGCGCGGCATAGGCGCTGGCGACCATGGTCTTGGTCGGCATGCAGCCGGTGTTGACGCAGGTGCCGCCGACCAGCTTGCGCTCGATCAGCGCGACGCTCATGCCGGCGGCCGTCAGCCGCCCGGCCAGCGGAGGGCCAGCCTGTCCGGCACCGATGATGATGGCGTCGAAGATTTTCGTCGTCATGCCACCGCCGCTACGATCAGCAGGCCGCCGATGATCGCCACCGCGTCCTCGATAAAGGCGGCGGGCGGATCCTTGCCGAAGGCGGCCGCGAGCCGGCCGCGAGCTTCGGCGCCGCCAAGCGTGCCGATGACAGCGCCGATGGCGCCCGCGATCAGGCCGCCGATGGTGGCGCCACCGGTGGCGCCGATCACCGCGCCGGTGAAAGCGCCCGTAACGATGCGGGCGCCGAATTGCTGGGGTACTTTACGGCTCGGCGTCGACGGCAACTGGTCGGTGACCAGCTCGACGATGGCCAGGATGGTGAAGATGCCGACAGCCGCCCAATGGCTCATGAAGCTCGCCCAAGTGCCGGCAACCGTCAGCCAGCCGAGATAAGCGCCCCAGGCAATGGCGGCCGGCGCCGTCATGGCGCGAAGACCGGCAATGACGCCGATCAGAAGTGCGAGAATGTAGAGCATGGTCGATCCCCCTCGATCACGGGCCAAGACGGCCTTGAGTCACAGGCTACCATAGGTCCAATATTTGACCAGTACTGGCATCGGCGCTTTTGGCTGCACTTGTGCTTTGCAAGGACGTGAACTGGAGACCGCATCATGGCTGAGAGCGAGCGCGTGAAAATGGTGGCCGGCGAATGGTATACCTGCATCGATGACGAACTGGAGTCGTTGCGGATGATAGCGCGCGATGCGGTGTTCGAGCACAACTTGCTGCCGCCTCGTCAACGCGGCAATCTCGGGCCGGGTCTGAAGGCACTGCTGGGAAGAGCCGGCGAGGGCGCCCGTATCGAGGCGCCGTTCCACTGCGCCTATGGCTTCAACATCTTTCTCGGCGACGGCGTCTTCCTCAATACCGGCTGCACCATCCTCGACACGGCGAGCGTGCGCATCGGCAAGGCAACGCTGCTCGGCCCGAACGTGCAGATCTACTGCGCCGAGCACCACAAGGAGGCCAGTGGGCGGCAGGCCGGACTGGAGATCGCCCGACCGATCGAGATCGGCGCCAATGCCTGGATCGGCGGCTCAGCCGTCATCCTTGGCGGCGTCAGCATCGGTGAAGGCGCCATCGTCGGCGCCGGTGCGGTGGTGACGCGCGACGTGGCGGCGAACGCCACGGTGATCGGCAATCCGGCGCGGCCGGTCAAGCGGGGCTGAACAGGTCAGGACGACAGGACATACGTCATGCGCTCTTCCTGATCGACCCGCCTGGAGAACTCGCGCCGATACTGCGCAGGCGATGTCTTGAGCCGTGCCGAAAAATGCTGGCGCAGCGAGGTGGCGCTGCCGAAGCCGGCTTCGAAGGCGATCATGTCCATGGATTTCTCCGTCGCTTCCAGCAAACGCTGCGCCAGTTCGATCCGCTGGCTGGTCAGCCAATCGCCAAAGCTGGCGCCGATCGATTTCTGAAAGCGACGGGTAAAGGTGCGGCGGGTCAGGCCGGCGGCCTCGGCCACGCGGTCCAGGCTATGCGCTTCGCCAAGCGTCGCGCGAACCGCGTCGAGGGCCTGGGTGAAGCGGTCGGCGTCCGCGCTTCTTGCCACCGGATGCTCGATGAATTGCGCCTGGCCGCCCTGGCGATGCGGGGAAAGCACGATCTGGCGAGCAAGCCGCAGTGCTGCTTCCGCGCCATAGCGGGCGCGCACGATGTGGAGACAGCAGTCGAGGCCGGCGGCGACGCCGGCCGAGGTCACGACATCGCCATTGTCGACGTAGAGCACCGCGGCATCGACAGCGATGTCGGGATGGAGTGTTTGCAATTGTTCGCAATAGGCCCAGTGCGTCGCGGCACGTCGGCCCGAAAGCAGCCCGGCCGCTGCAATGGCGAAGGTGCCGAGGCACAGGCCGACAATCAAGGCGCCGCGTTGGTGCGCATGGCGCAGCGCTTCCATCAGCAGCGGCGATACCGGTTCGCTCAGATGATGCCAGCTCGGGATGATGACGATATCGGCGCCGTCGAGCCCTTCGAGCCCATGCGGCGCGGCAATTGTCAGCCCGGCTTCGGTATGGATCGGCCCGGCCTTGACCGCGCAGATGCGGAAGTCGAAGCGCGGCAGGCCAAGCGCCGTCCTGTCCTCGCCGAAGACCAGGCACGGTACGGAAAGATGGAACGGGCTGATGCCGTCGAAGGCGAGGACGGCAATGATCGGGTCGTTCATGGGTGCTTCCAGCGGTTGAATGCGGATTGTCCCAATTCTTTCGAATGATGTCAATCGGGTCACTTTCGGCTGTCTGGCAGCCCGCCTATCTTCCATCCATCGAATTCAAGCCGGAAAGGAAACACCATGTCTGACCCAGCCAACACCACGCCGCGCCGGGCGCTGATCGTCGTCGATGTGCAGAACGATTACGACGGCGGCAATCTCGCCATCCAGCATCCGCCGTTCCGCGACAGCGTCGTCAATGTGGCACGCGCCATGGATGCAGCGACTGCTGCCGGTATCAAGGTGGTGGTCGTCAAGCAGATGGCGCCCGAGACCTCGCCGATCTTTGCCAAGGGCAGTCACGGCGGCGAACTGCATCCCGAAATCGCCAGGCGCAAGCGCGACCATTATGTCGAAAAGAACCTGCCCTCCGCCTTCACCGGCACTGATCTGGAAGACTGGCTGCGCGCCAATGCCATCGATACGATTACGGTGGTCGGCTACATGACGCATAATTGTGACCTGTCGACCATTATCCACGCCGTGCATATGGGCTTTGCCGTCGAGTTCCTGTCGGATGCGACCGGCTCGGTGCCTTACGCCAACAGCGCCGGCTACGCCTCGGCCGAGGAGATCCATCGCGTGGTCACGATCATCCTGCAGTCGCGCTTCGCCGCCGTGCTCAAGACCGCCGAATGGGTGGAGTGCCTGCAGACCGGCGCGCTGCCGGAGCGCGACACGATCTTCGGCTCCAACCAGCGGGCGCTGTCGCGCAGCGCTGCTTAGGGCTATCCGAACAAACAGAAAGGGCGCCGCATCGCTGCGGCGCCCTTTCTGTTTGAATTGAAGGATTTTAGAACAGGCCTTCGATATTGCCGGCCTCATTGAGGAAGATCTTTTCCGAGGACGGCGCCCTCGGCAGGCCCGGCATGGTCATGACCTCGCCGCAGATGATGACGACGAAGCCGGCACCGGCCGAAAGCCTGACCTCGCGCACCGGCACGGTGTGGCCGGTCGGCGCGCCGCGCAGGTTCGGGTCGGTCGAGAAGGAATACTGGGTCTTGGCCATGCACACCGGCAAATGGCCGTAGCCGGCGTCTTCCCACGCCTTGAGCTGGTCGCGCACCGACTTGTCGGCGATCGCTTCCGAGCCGCGATAGATGCGCTGGACGATGGTGTTGATCTTCTCGAACAGCGGCATGGCATCGGGATAGAGCGGCGCGAACTGCGAGGCGCCGGATTCGGCCAGTGCCACCACCTTGTTGGCGAGATCCTCGATCCCGGCCGAGCCGTGTGCCCAGTGCTTGCACAGGATCGCTTCTTCGCCCATCGAGGCGACATAGTCCTTCATCGCCTGGATCTCGGCGTCGGTGTCGGAATAGAAATGGTTGATGGCAACCACCGCCGGCACGCCGAACTGCCTGATGTTCTCGATGTGGCGGCCAAGATTGGCGCAGCCCTTCTTCACCGCTTCGACGTTTTCCTTGCCGAGGTCTTCCTTCTTGACGCCGCCATTCATCTTCATGGCGCGCACGGTGGCGACGATGACCGCCGCTGCCGGCTTCAGGCCCGCCTTGCGGCACTTGATGTCGAAGAACTTTTCAGCACCCAAATCGGCGCCGAAGCCGGCTTCGGTGACGACATAGTCGGCGAGCTTGAGCGCCGTCGTGGTGGCGACGACCGAGTTGCAGCCATGCGCGATGTTGGCGAACGGCCCGCCATGCACGAAGGCCGGGTTGTTCTCCAGCGTCTGCACCAGGTTCGGCTGCATGGCATCCTTCAGCAGCACAGCCATGGCGCCGTCGGCCTTGAGGTCGCGGGCATAGACGGCTGACTTGTCGCGGCGATAGGCGACGATGATGTCGCCGAGGCGCTTTTCCAGGTCCTTCAGGTCGGTCGACAGGCAGAGGATCGCCATCACTTCCGAGGCGACGGTGATGTCGAAACCGCCCTCGCGCGGGAAGCCGTTGGCGACGCCGCCGAGCGAGCAGATGATCTCGCGCAGCGCGCGGTCGTTCATGTCCATGACGCGGCGCCAGACGACCCGGCGGGTGTCGATGCCGAGCTCATTGCCCCAGTAGATGTGGTTGTCGATCAGCGCCGAAAGCAGGTTGTGTGCGGTGGTGATGGCGTGGAAGTCGCCGGTGAAGTGGAGGTTCATGTCCTCCATCGGCACGACCTGCGCATAGCCGCCGCCGGCGGCACCGCCCTTGACGCCGAAGTTCGGGCCGAGCGAAGCCTCGCGGATGCAGACGATCGCCTTCTTGCCGATGCGGTTCAGGCCGTCGCCGAGACCAACCGTGGTCGTGGTCTTGCCTTCGCCGGCCGGCGTCGGGTTGATGGCGGTTACGAGGATCAGCTTGCCGTCCTTGTTGCCCTTCACCGATTTGATGAATTCGGCTGATATCTTGGCCTTGTCGTGGCCGTAGGGCAGCAGGTGTTCGGTCGGGATGCCGATCTTCTGGCCGATCTCCTGGATCTGCTTTTTCCTGGCGCCGCGCGCGATCTCGATGTCGGACTTCACTTCGGCCATGACGGCTTTCCTCTGGATTGGACGGTGGAGGGGACGGGTTTGGTCTTACTGGCAAGCAGGTTGGAACCGGGCGCGGGCATGTTCTAACCCTGTCGCTGCCGCGGCGTCAACTTGTATGCAACTATGTTTCCTCTTGAGAAAATTCTTCTGCGGACCGGCCGACCTGTCGTCGGTTCTTCCTGGCTCCGTTGCCGCGCCGTATAGAAGCCAGAGGACGCGTCGTTCCGCCGTCTCAAAACAGCCGCACAATGCACGGAATGCGACAGAGGCGACGGCGCAAATTCACCATCGCCTGGTCCCTAATGGAACAGCGCTACTGCGTCAGAACGTTGCTGATTTCGACCATGTTGGAGCGCACCCTGAGCACATAGAAGCCCATCGTCGTCAGATGCGTCGGCAACAGCCAGCCATCCTCGCGGCCATTGGCGATGATGAAAGGCTGGATCTTCAGTGCCGAAACGAACTGCGAGTCCATCGTGTCCCAGAGGTTCTGCAGATGCTTTTCCTTGATGACGTCCTCGAAGTCGGCCTGGGCGCCCTTCATCAGGCCGTAATAGCCATAGAGCTGGCCATAGGCGAACCAGTAGCGGTCGTCGGCGCGGAAGTCGAACCAGCCATTGTTGTGGTTCTCGGCGCGTTCCTTGAGGATCGCCGAGGTCGAGCCGATGTCGGACGAGATGCGGTCGATATACTGTTTCAGATTGTCGGCGCGGGCGTCGAATGTCGCCTGGCAGGTGGCAAGGCGAGCGTTGAAGGAACGCAGCATGCGCACGGCGTCGCGATAGTAGCTCGGCGTCGGTGTCTTGGGACCGAACGGGTTCAGGCCGAAATACCAGGTCTCCTCGTCGAACTGCAGGTTGCCGCGGGCATTCTGCAGATCGCTGTCGATCTGCGAGGTGGTGCGGACGCGGCCGAGATTGTCGGCGAGTTCGGTCGCCGTGCGCCGCACCGCCTGGTTGATGCCGCGCTGGAAGGAGGCCTTGTTGTCCATCCACGGCGTGTTGTCCCAGTCGATGCCGAACAGGCCGAGCTTGTAGAGGATCATCGACGAGATCCAGGCATTCTGGTTGACGTTGAAGTCGGTCAGGTCGGCGGCGATCTGGGCAATGCCGGAGTTGCCGCAGGTCTTGGCCGTGTCGGTGCCGGCGCCGGCGGAGACCTGTTCGCCAGCGGAGACATTGCGCTTCTCGAACGTGTAGGTGTCTGGATAGTTCGGGTTGAAATTGTTCCACCACTGGGTGGCGTAGAAGAAATTGGCATAGAGGCCGATCAGCACCAGCAGAGCAAGGCCGACCGCCGCCTTGAGGATCCAGCCGCGTTGCGTGTACCAGCGTCCGGCCCACAGGAACGGCCACAGGATGACGCCGATCAAAAGCCCGATACCGCGGCCGATCCACTGGAAAATGCGGGTGAAGAAGTTCACGATCGGATCGAGCATGGCTGTGTCACCCCCTCAAGCATGATGCCAAAAAGTTGCAGACTTTTTGGATAACATTATGCGCCAAAACAAGAAGTTAGAACGAAATAACGGTTCATTTCGTTCTAGTCAGTCAGGCCGTAGAGGCGCGTGCGAAACGCCACCTTGTCCTTCAAATATGTGGTTTTGAGAACGTCCACAACATGCGATCGCCAGGCGTCGCTGAAGCCGCCATAGTCCTTGTAGAAGCCGTCCTTGTTGAAGATGTAGCGCGAGACGAAGTCCGACGGCACGAAATCCGAGATCAGCCGGTTGGTCAGCCAGGCGTCAGGATGGTCAGGCTTGGCGCGGATCACCAGGAAGCGCTGCTGCGGGAAGACATCCTCGATCTTCAGGTGGCCGAGCTGGGCGATCTCGCGCTTGGCGGCGTTGAGGAAAGGGAAATTGCCGTCCCTGGTGATCAGGTCGGCATGGCTCTGGAACCAGGTCTGCAGCCAGACCTTGTCGACATTGGTCAAGTTGCGGTTCGGCTCGGCATCGCGGATCAGCGCGCGCACCACCATCTCGGCGCGGTGCTCGAGGTAGCCCGAGGCCTCGACCCAGGAGGCGCGCGGCAACTCGATGCGGCCGGTGGTGGCGAGGAACTTGAACACCTTGTCGGCGTCGTTAATGGAGAGATAGCTGACCTGCCACGGCCGCGAACGGCGGAAGCCTGGCGCCGCAGGATCGCTGATCACTGTCGTCACATCCGGGTCGACGAAGACGTAAAGGCCACCGAAATGGCTGGTCCAGTAGGCGTTGTGGCGGAAGATCACCTGGTCGGGCACCAGCGCGTTCTCGCGGATGTCGCCGCAGATCTTGGCGAGCTCGACCATGCGGTTCAGCATGGCGCTGTCGCGCCAGGCGTCGGGCTCCTGCTTCAACCGGTCGACGAGCTTGCCGAGCTCGGCGGCCTTGCCCAGCACATCCTCAGCCGACAGCACCTTGAACTCGACCTGGCTGATCGACAGCAGGTCCTCGATATCGTTGACCTTGGGAACGGAATCCTCGATCTCGCCGTAGATGACATCCTTGATCGTCAGCGCATCGATGGCGCGCTGGTTCTTGGACATGAACTCGAACATCAGCTGCGAGGTGTTGGAGAAGGCGGTGTGCACCACCGGCAGGTCGATCTGCGACGGCGTCAGGATGATGAAACGGCGGTTGACCTCGTTGGGATCGAGATAGTCGTAGTCGTCGCATTCCTCGGCCACTTCGGGCGAAAAGCCGGTGCGATCGATCTGGAAGGTCTTCAGCTTGGTCGGCTTCAAGCCGAATGCGGCGAGCGCCTTGTTGTAGCGCTGGATCAGATGCGGCTCGTCGACCGTCAGCAGCCGGCCATAGATCAGCTCATTGTCGCGCAGGAGATCGGGTTTCTTGGCGGGGCTCATCTTGCCTTCTCCCACAAGGGGTGAAGGGAAGGCCGGCGCAGCTCACGCATTCCATAGCCCCTTCTTCTTCATCTCCTCCATCTCGCGCGCAGCCCGTTCGCGCAGGCGGGCGTCGCGCAGCAGTTTTTCCACGGCGGAGTCGTCGGACTTGTCGGAATAGCGGAACTCCGAGTCGGCGTAGCGGTTGATCTCCTGCATGACCATGTCCATCGAGAACGGCCCGCGCAGTTCCTCGATCATCGCTTTCTTCTCGTCGTAGCCCTTGTGCATGAAGACTTCCGGCTTCTCGAACCAATCGTCGGGAAGCTCGATGTCCATGGCGCGCATCTTGATGGCGTCGGTGACATTCTTGATGGCGCGACCGGTGAAGCGGGGCTCGGCATCCTTGATCAGGTGCAGATAGGTGCCGATATCGGCCATCGATTTCGGCGCGCCGTTCTCCTTCATGTAGCGCTCGTAGACCTTCATCAGCCCATCTTCCTGCGGCTTCTCGTGCTCCTCATAGGCTTCGGTCACGGCGCGCTGGATTTCCTGCGCGGCGTAGAGGTCGTGTTCGCCGAGCGGGATCTTATGGTTTTTCCCCGCCAGCAGGACAAAAATATCGATGTAGTCGTCGCGGCTCTGCGGCCCGTCGACCAGCCAGCGGGCGCCGGCGCGCTGGCGCAGCGCGTCGTCGACATTTTCGGGGTAGTTGGAGAACATGCCGAACGAGCAGTTGCCGCGCACCACGGTGGCGGCGCCGGCGAAGGCGTCCATCAAGACGCCTGTTATCTCCTGCTGGCCGGCGGAGGCGCGGTCGTCGGAGCGTCTGGCGGCCACCTGGTCGATGTCGTCGATGGTGCCGAAGCCGATGACGCGTGGGTTCAAGACATTGTTGATGAACTGGCGGCAGTTCTGGCCCGACTTGCCCTGGTAGGACGAGATCTGGTCGACGCCGAAATTCTCGTAGGCGAAGGGATAGCCGGCGACCTGGCAATAGCCGTTGACGAGGCCGGCGATCATCTGGATCAGCGTCGTCTTGCCAGTGCCGGGGGCGCCGTCGCCGATGAAGGTGAACAGGAAGCCGCCGAGCTCGACGAACGGATTGAGTTCGCGCTCGAAATCATAGGCCATCAGCATCTTGGCGAGCTTGACCGACTGGTATTTGGCGATGTGGTTGCCGACGACCTCTTCCGGCTTCTTGAAGGTCATCACCAGCGGTTTTGAGCGCTTGCCCGGCGCGACGTCGAAACCATCGAGAGTGAAATCGTCGGCATCGATGCGGATATGGGCGTTCTCGAACGGGCCGATGCCGTCGAAGCGGCCCTTGCGGGCCAGAAGCCCGTCGATGGCGACGCGGGCGAAGGCGCGTGCCCTTGTCATCAAATCGGCATCATCGGACGATCCCGAGATCGCCTTGTCGAGGCCAGCGAGGATCGACTTCACCGCATCCTGCGGCGTGTCGAACAGGAAGTCCGGCTCGGGGATGTCGTTGGGTGCCTCGCCGTCGCTGTCGATCAGCTGGAACAGGTAGGAGGCGAGGCTGAAGGCGGAGATGTAAGCCGAGGCCGACAGAAGCTTCTTGAAGGTGGCCGCTTCGTCGCCTTCGAGCGGCGCGCGGGTATTCC